>JAYVRQ010000462.1:0-16520 GCA_043776145.1 Chthoniobacteraceae bacterium | reverse complement strand
GGCGAAGATCCCCGCGGAACTCCTCGCGCAGATGAAGACGCTGAAGCCCGGCGACAAGGTCGTGCTCGAATGGGAGCACCGCTACATGAACCGCGACGGCTCGCGCTGGCCGGAGCGCCCAGTGACCAAGCTGGAAAAAATTCCGTAGCGCGTGAGGTCAGGAAGCGAGCTGGCGCTTCAAAGTCTCCGCCATCGCGCGTTGGCGCTGCTGCACGAATCCGCGCGCCTTCCCAGCCTTCGCCTTGGCGGCCGCGGGATCCTTCGCCATCGCGAGCACGGCGGCGGCGACACGCGCGACGTCATTTTCCTGATCGAGATCGAAGAGCCAGTCGCCGAGGCCGATGTCGCGCCACATGATGCCCTTGCTCGTCTGCTCCGCCCAGCGGCAGACGATGGCGGGGATGCCGCTGCCGATGCACATGATCGGCGAGTGCATCTCGTGGCCGAACAGTCCCGCGCTGCGGCGATACGTGCTGAGCGCTTCGCCGGTGAGCCAGTAATTTTCCCGCCATACGCAACGCGCGCGGATGTCGTCGGGGAGCTTGTCGAGGAGGTTTTCCTTGTTCACGGCCATCTGCGTCTCGTCCTCGGGGCAGAGCAAAATCCTGAGGTCGGTGTTTTGAATCACGCTCGTGATCGCGTCACGCAGCGGCTTGCAATCGTGCTCTCTCATCGCCTCGTTGCGCGCGTGCTTCTTCTCGTCGAAGGCGGCCTTCTTTTTCGGAATCGTCCAATACGGCGTGAAGCGCAGGCGCGGGATGCAGCAGAGGAATTTCCCCTCCTCCAGTCCGTGCGCTTTCAGGAACGCCTCGGCCTTTGCGTCATCGTGCAGGTCGGTGGCAAATGCGCCGTCCGGTCCGAACTCCATGATTGGCGACGTGCAGCCCTTCTTCTTCGCGAGCTCGAGTGAAACGGAGTCGCGGAAGTACACGAACTTCGCGCCGCTGAGCAGCGCGACAGTCTGCGAGATCACGCCGTCCGGAGTCGGCTGCGTGGCGGCGGAACTCTGGGCGGAAAAGGTGATGCCGAAGACGCCGTACGGCTTGCCGGTTTCCTTCGCCCAGCGCGCCAGTTCCTTCTCGCCGACGAGCGACGGGCCCGAGCCGTGCAGCATGAAATCGCACTCGGCGAACGCGGCCTTCTTCGCCTCCGCATCCTTCAGGATGATCAGCTTCGGAAAACGCGCGCGCAGGATTTCTTCCACGCCATTATCCACACTGCTCGGCCACAGGCGCACCTCGGCGTCGGGGAGATGCTTTTCCAAAATCGCGAGCACGCCCGGCGTATGCGCGATGTCGCCGATGTTCACCGTCTGCCACGAGGAGCGGAGCAGGATGCGCTTCGGTTTTTCCGCAGCGATAAGTCCGGGCAGGAGAGCCGCGCCGGTGAGCGCGGCGGTGGAGTGCGTGAGGAAAGTGCGGCGGGTGATGTGTTGAGGGGTGCTCATTGCATTCTTCATAGTTTTGGATTCCTGCCGGTCACGTCCGAAATTCCGGAGTTCTGAATGCGCAAGTCCATGCCCGGAATATTTTCATAGTTCCAGATGGAAGCGCGGGTCTGGCATGCCGCCGGATTCCGGTTGGCAAAGAGATTCACCGTTTCGCGTCCGGGATTTTGTCGGCGAAGATGACGCGCTCCATCTGCCTCGCGGGATCGGGCTGCATGACTCGCTTCCGCGTCTGCCCGTCCTGCGAGAAAAAAAAGATTCGCGCCCCAGCTCATCGCGATGAGTCCCCGCAGGCTTACGGAGGCGATCCAGCCGTCGGGCTTTTTGCCGAAAGGCCGCCACATCGCGCCGTCGTCGGAGCGGTAAAATGATTTCTTCCCTGCGGTGATGAATTCACTGCCGGACCACTCGACACGCCACAGTTCATCGGCAGGCGTGCCGGGCTCGCGCTGCCATTTCTGGGCGTCGGCTGCGGGAGCCTGCGTGGCAAGCAGCACGCAGAGCGCCGCCTTTCACTGGAGTGGCGTGATGATGCAAAAAAAATCCATCACAACCTCGCGCCGGGTCTTCGCTTCGCTGCGGAAAATTGCCCGAGTTCTCATCCCTTCCAATCCAAGCCGCCGAGTGTGCCGGTGGTGCCGGCGAATTTATCCGTCTCCATTCCGGTGCGTTGCAGCATGGTGACGAAGAGTTTGCTGAGGGCTGCGTTGTTCGTCTGTTTGACCCCATTTTTCATCATGGTACCCCTGGTGTCATAAACGCGGTCGCTGGTGTCCTTCGGATCGTCCGCCGAGATGTAGCCTGCGTGCCGATACCCGCCCCCGGCGAGAATGATGGGAAGATTCTGGCTCATGTGACTGCCGGCGCTGCCCATGTGCGAACCGATGAGCACGCTCGTCTTGTCGAGCAGAGTTCCGTCGCCTTCCTTCGTCGCCTTGAGCTTCGCGAGGAAGTTGTGGATGACCGCCATCTCGGCGAGTTCGTGCAGCCGGAGCTGCGTGATTTTTTCCTCCACCAGGCTGTGGTGCGTGAGGTCGTGATGCTCGCGCGTGACTCCGGGGATGCTCGGCGCGGCACCGCCGTCCTGGCAGAAGAGCGAGATGACGCGTGTGCTGTCTGTCTGCAACGCGAGATGCACCATGTCATACATGAGCTGCATGCGTTCGATGATTTTTGCAGGCTCGGGAATGTCCGTGGGTTTCGCGGTGCTCACCTTCGGCTTCGGGCGGCCGGTCCAAGCGGCAGCGGCCTGCATCCGCATCTCCAGCGTGCGGACGGATTCCATGTAGTCCTCGAGTTTGTCGAGGTCGCCCGCGCCGACTTCGCTGCGAAGTTTTTTCGCCTGGCCGGTGACGGCATCGAGCACGCTGTGCCCGTGTGCGAGCCGAGCCTTCTGCGCCTCCACACTGTTGCCGCCGCCCGTGAGGAAGAGTCGCTCGAAAAGCGCGGACGGGCTGGTGATACCGGGGACGTGTGTGCCGCTGGAGCTGATGGAAATTCCGCCCATCATGCCGCCCGCGTTGCCGTGCACATTCGTGCCGAGCACGAGATACGGCTCGCGCGTGACGCCCACCATTTCCGCGGCGAGGAATTGGTCGAGCGAGATGGAGTTTTTATACGGCTGGCGCGGATACGGCGCGGCGCTGAGGAACGACGCCTCGGCCTCGTGCCCGCCATGCACATCGAGATGCGACGTGCCGCCGATGACGGTGAAATCATTGCGCAGCGGCTCCAGCACCTTGAGGTATTCCGAAGGCACGTAGTCCTTGCCAAGCTTCGTGGGCCAGAACGAAGTCGGATGAAAGCTGAGGCCATAGCTGACGGCGACCAGGCGCCGTCCGGTGGCTCCGGGTCCTTTGCCGCCGGGCGTGGCTGCGAGGAGGTTGAACTTCATCGCATCAAGCAATGGCAGACCGATGGCGATTCCGGCAGCGCGGAGAAACGTGCGGCGCGACAATCCATCGCGGAGTTCTCGCATTTCGGCGGCGGCGTGACGTGGCTTGGTGTTCATGTTTTCGTTTGGTGAGTGTGTCAGAGTGGGTTCAGAAAATCCCTTCGCGCAACACGCGGCCTTCCTTTTACGCTATTTCTGGCGCACGTTTAGACTCTCGATGGTGAAGCTCGCTGCGTTGTTGTAGATGCCCTGCATCATCGGCACGAAGAGCAGTTCGTGACCGGCGCTGAGTTCGACTTCCACGCTGAATGGCTGCGGCGTGCCGTCGCGCGGGAGCTGGATGGTGGAGACTTCGGCGGCGCGTTGGGTGTCCATTTTACGGAAGGAAAGCGGGTAGGTTTTTGCGCCGCCCTCCCACGGCTTCGAGCGCGCGGTGCCGGTCACTTTGTAGATGCCGTTCTTGGGCGCGATGAAGGCGAGCACGGGGATTTTTGGATAGTTGAACTCATTGCCGCCCCACGGTCCCATCGCGCCGAAGCTCACGCTGCCATCTGCGATGCGCGCGCTCGGATGTCCGCCCTGCGAGTGGTCGGGCGCGATCCATGCGGTGCCGCTCCAGACCATCGGCGTGTAGTTGTTCGTCATGATCGCATCCTCGGGAAAAAGCCGATCCAGACGCCAGATGGGTTTGCCATTGGCGGCGATGGGGTTGCCGTCGGGGCTGCCTTTCGCGCGACCTTCCCACGCGGCGGGAAGCGTGAAGCCCGCGCTCGCCGCCGGGGCGCCGCCGAGGCTGATGCGGAGGTCGCTGAGCTTGCAATTTCCGCCCGCAAAACTTCCGTCAATCACCGGCAGCAGCATGAATTCTTCGCCCGCGGCGAGCGCCACCGTGCGGCCATCGAGCGACGCCTCGGCGCCCGCGGCGATCTCGATTGCGCCGACTTTTTCCACCGCCGCCGCGCTCTTTTTTAAAAGCAAAAGTGTAGTCTTGTTTTTGCCGTCCCACATTTTCGTCGAGGCTTTCCCGCTCAGCGCGTAGCTGCCTGCGCGCGGTGCGATGAAGGTCACGCCCGCCGTGCGGATGTGGCGGTCATTTCCCGGACCGTGCGAGGCGCGCGTGCCAAAGCTGAGGCTGCCATCCTTAAGCGTCGCGCCGGGTTGTCCGCCGAAGCCGCCCTCTTTCACGTTCCACTCGGTGCCGTTCCAGATCATCGGGCGAAAGTTGCCCGGCTGCTTCCAATCCGCGGGCCAAAGCTGCTCGAGTTTCCAGACCGGTTTTCCGTCCGCCATCGCCACGCTCCCTTCGCTTTCGCCCTTCGCTTTTCCCTCCCAAACCGGCGGCAGGCTCCACGACGGCGACGCGCCTGCCGCTTGCGTGACGAAGCTCGCGTGCTTTCGGTCGAGCTTCTCCAGCACCGCAAAAAGCTCCTTGCCGGTCGCCGCCGGGAGAGTCGCTCCGGAGCGGATGCGATGCGCGCGGGTGTAGAGGATGACCGGGCGCCCGGACTTGCTGAGCTTGAGCGAGGTCCACGATGTTTCAAACCACGCTATGCCGCTGATCCCGGCCCCCCCGGCTCCTGAAAGGCCGACGAAATTCCCCATACAATCCTCCGCGTGAAAATCATGCGGTCCCGGCAGCACCACTTCGACGTCCTCCTTCGCCTCGCGATCCGCATACGCGACCATCACACCGCGTCCATTCCGCAGGTCTTGGAAAATTGCGAGATTTGCGCCGGGCGGGCGTACGAAACCGACCTCGTCGCTGATGCCGATGTGATGGTTCAGGACGTTCCACATTCCGACGAGCGGGAGCGGATTGCCGTACCAGTCCCAAAGCATTTGCCCCGGCCCGCTGTAGTCCCAAAAGCTCTGCCCGTGCTCTTCGTAGGCGAGGTGAAACATCACGGTTTTTTTCTGACCGGTGACGCTCATTTCCACCGTGCTGTCGGCGATGGCGTTCGTGCTCTGCGCGCTCGTCAGCGAGGTGCAGGCGATCGGTTCATCCACCGCGGTGTTGGTAAAAGCCCAGCCTTCGTTGAACCAAATCTCCACGTTTTTCCCACCGGCTTCGTCCATGTTTTGCCGCATCCGCTTGATGCCGTTCGCGTCGCTGAGCCAGCCCGCATGATAGTCGTGCCACGAGACGACATCAATGTGCGCGAGCCCGCCCGCTTTGAAAAGGTGCCCGTTGATCTGGCTCGGGATGCCATAGACATTGTTCACCATGATCTTCGCTTTCGGTGCGGCAGCGCGGATGATCTTCGCCGTGCGGATGGTGAATTTCGCGTACTCGTCGCCGAGCTTCTGTTCGATCCATTGGTCAAACTCCGGCTCGTTCTCGATCTCGAAAATCACCGGGCGCGCTGCGTAATGCTCCGCCGCAGCCCGCACGAATTTGTCCCAAACGGTTTCTGTTTTCAGGTCGTCCCAGCGCGGATCGTTCGCCGGCCAGCGCATGTCTTTGGGCAGCGGATGGCCCTTTTCCATGATCCATTTCGGCGGCGGGTAAAGGACGAGGTGCGAGGAAATGCCATGCGTCTCGTTGCGGTCGAGCGCGGCGTCCTGCCACTTCCACTCCCACGTTTTCGCGTCGGCCAGATCCACGGGCTGCGTCGGGAGATGATCGTTGCCATTCGCGTGCGGCTGCCAGCGCGCCCAGCCAAAGCCGATGCGCTGCATTTTTTCCACCACGCCGATGCCGCCCGCGAACGAGCCGCCGAAACGCTCGCGGTAATCGGGCTTCGTGGCGGCGGCGGGATAAGCGAGCGAGGTGAGCGGGAAATCGCTGGAATCAATCGGCTGAAGATAGTTGGAAACTGCGGGATTGTGTCCCTGTAAAACGGAAGCGCGGGCCAAAACGAGCCCCGTCTGCTTGAGCTGAATGAGTTCGGGCACGGTGATGGTTTGTCCGGGCAGGATCTTCACACGGTGGTCCACGGCATCGCCGGCGCGAACGCCTTCGTAATCCAAGAGCTGCCAGCGGACTGTTACTGCTCGAAGTTCTGAGCCCGGATTCGAGACGTGCGCGACCATCTGCGCCGTCGCCCCGCGTTCAAACATGTTCCCTTTCGCCCCGTCCCAACCCGGCAGGTTCGCGCACTCCGCGACGACTTCGATTTCCCGCCGCGGCACGTAGGCCGGCGTTCCTTCCTTCCCGCGCACGACCGTTACGCCGTCGAGAAAAAGCGCTTTCCCTTTCTCCCCGCCGATCTGCACGAGGTAATGTGGATTCGGCCAGAAGCCATCGGGCGGCACATCCGCCGGCCACGAAAAAGAGTGGCGCTTCCATTCCGCAGTGAGCTTCGCGCTCTGCCCCGCCTCGCGCGACCAGAGCCGCTTCGCCTTCGTCCCGACCTCGCGCGCGCTCGGCGGCATCGAGACGGAGACCGTGCCCTCGCCTTTCGCAAAAAGGCTGACGGTGAACCACTCGCCGCGCTGCGCGACGAACGGCGCGGACATCAGGAATCCGCTGTTCAATTTCAGCGCCATCTCTCCGACAGGAACATCGCCTCGCACGAATTCGTAATCTTTCGGCGAGACATTGTGCCAGTAAAGCATCGCGCCCTCGAACGATCCGTTGCGCAGCAGATTTTCCGGCGCGGCGAGTAGTGATGAGGTGAGCGCGGCAAAGAGGAGGATGTTTTTCATGTTGTTCAAAATAGGTGGTTATCGCTCTGGCGTCCCAAGTTAGCGGTGTTAGCGGATTTAACGTGGACGCTCGCATAGGTCCAAAGCTTCATGGTTGGCGGTTTGTTTTCACCCCAGCTCCGAAAGCGCGCCCGTGCTCGAACCGAAGCTCTCCTTCTCGATGCCCATCTGCCGCAGCATCCGCACGTAGAGATTGGAGAGCGGATAATTTTTCGCGCGGTCGAAGGCGACGTGGCCCTGGTGTTTGAAGCCGCCGCCGGCGAGGAGCACGGGGAGGTTGTTCGAGGCGTGCGCGGAGCCGTCGCCGAGATTGCTGATCGAGAGAACTTGCGTGCTGTCGAGCAAAGTGCCGCCAGCCTCCGGCGAGTCGGCGAGCTTTTGCAGGAGCTCCTGGAGCAGCCGCATGTGCGCTTCCTCATACGGCGCGACCTGTTCGATTTTCTTCGGTTCCTTGCCGTGGTGCGAAGCTTCGTGCTCGCCGTGGTGCGAACCGGGCACGCTCGGCGCGGGGAGCTGTTCGGGCACGCGGCAGACGATCACGCGCGTCGAGTCGGTCTGCGTGGCGAGGTGAATGAGGTCATACCATTGCTTCGTCTGGCCGACCCATTCGTTCTGATCGTTCCCGGTCTTGGCCTCGACGTGTGGCTTCGGCTTGGCGGCCCATTCTTTCTCCTGCGCGAGGCTCTGCTCGGCTTCGCGGATGGAAGTGGTGAGCACGTCCATGCGTTCCCGATCGTTCGCGCTGATTTCGCGGTGCAGCGCACGGAGCTGATCGCGCACGCCGTCGAGGATGCTCTTGCCATCATCGAGCCGGCGGATTTCGCGGGCAATCTCGTCGGGCGTGCCGTTCACGAACAGCCGCCGGAACACCTCGCCGCGGTTTCTTTCGCCGGGAAGCGCGACGCCTTTGCGGTTGAAAGAAAGCCCCGTGTCCATCGGCCCGAGCAGCAGGTAAGGCACGCGCGTCTGCCCGCCGACGGCCTGCGCGGCGGCCTGGTCGAGCGAGATCGTATTGTGCATGTCGTCCATGCGTTTGATCGAGTCGGGGTGGACGCCGGTGAGCAGCGCGAGCTCCGTGCGATGGTCGGTCGGGTAGCCGAGATGCGACATGCCGGAGAAGACGGTGAATTTCCCGCGCTGCGGCTCAATGATTTTCAAAAGGCGCGTCGCCTCATAGCCAAGCGCCGCGGTGTCGGGAAAAAAGTAAGGCCCATAAGTGCCGAGCGGGCGTTCGAGGATGATCATGCGGCGTGGTGTCGCCGCAGCCACGGCTGCCGCGAGCAGCGCGTCATCGGGCGGTGCGCTCCACAGGAAAAAGGCGAGCCGCGTGGCGAGCGCGTGGTCGTTCAGCGGGCCGGGCGGCGCGAGCTGGAAAAGGAAGTGCGGCGAGCAGAGCACGGCCTTGTCAGCGGAGCGCATCGCCTCGGCGAAAGGCACGCCGCGCGCCATCCGCTCGTGCGCGAAGGCGGTGTAATATTGCGCCGTCTCCTCGCTCACCGGCCCGCGAAATGCGCGCGGCAGAAACGTGCGGATCAGCCGAGACCACGACGAGCGGGTTGTTTTTGAAACGATCCGCACCCCACTTTTTCCAATCCTCCGCTGGCACCGGCCGGCCCGCGGCGCGCGCCTCCGCAGAGCTGCGCGGCTCCAGCGGCAGATCACCGAAGAGCAGCCGATGCCCTGCGGAAGGCCATTCGCCGAGCGGCCCCTCGATCTCAAAGCGGTGAATCTCCAGCCCCGGCGCATTCGTCCAATCGGGGCGCGGCGTTTTTTTATCCGGCAGCGGCGGGAGCGTATAGCCGCACACGCCGATGCGGTTTTCGCCGGGCCGCTGCGGCAGATCCGCGAGCACCTCGATGGTCGCTGGCTTCCACGCAGGAACGTCGCGATACGCGATGAGATGCCGCAGATCCGTGGAGGCCGACATCCACTCCCAGCCGAAGCGCACCGGCAGCGGCTTGCCGCCGGTATTGCGCGCCGCCCCCGTGAACTGCACCCGATACACGCCCGGCACCACCGCCGCGTGGGCCGGCATCACGTTCAGTTCCCAGTGCTGCCGCGTCTGGTGGTAGAGCACCGCGATCTCGCCCTCCGCCGCCGCGCCGCGCGGCACGGCCTTGCGGTTGCCCTTCACCTCGCGGTCAAACCATTCGCGCCCCGTGAAGCTCTCGTGAAATTCCCGCTTCGGAGCCGAGACAATCGTCGCATCCAGCGCCGCATCCGCCGCGCGCTGATAAGCCACGAGATGCGCGGGCGAAATCGCCAGCGCCGTGCTGATCGTGTCGAAGCCGCCGGGCGCGGCGTCCTCCGGCAGCAGCTCTTTCACATGCAGCGGCACGCCGAGCAGCTCGTGCAGCGTGTTCTCGTATTCCGTGCGATTGAGCCGACGCGAGGCGGCACGCCCATCGCGCTGCTGCCTCTCGCGCGAGGCGGATTGCAAATTTCCGCGCAGCCAGTCGGTGATCTGCTCGCGCTCCTGTGCCATCGGCTGCGGCTTCTTTTTCGGAGGCATCTCGCCGCTCGCGATTTTGTCAAACGTGCGCTCCCAGTCGTGAAACGCCGCTGTTCCTCCAAACTCCGCCGACAGTGACTCAAGTGAAAACTTCCCCTTCCGCGAAGCGTCATCGTGGCAGCCGAAGCAATAAATTTCCAGCGCCGCCCGCACCGGCTTCGGAATTGCGGCCCCGCCTTTCACCTGCGCGATTGGCGGAGTTGCGGCGGAAGCGAAGCTCACGACGCAGAGCAGCACGGCAATAGCGCCCGGGCATTCTGGACGGGAAAAGGGCGTTCCCATTTTCCTGCCCCAAATAATCGTGTCGAAACCCTGATGCATCTTCACTCGGTGAACATTAGCGGCAACTTCGTCGCGTATTTGCGCGGCGGGACGTCCTTTTGCATGGCCTCGCTCGTCCTGCCCTTGGCAGTCACCCACACCTCCGGCTCGAAGATCCCGTTCTCGTTTGTGTAGTTCGCGGAGAGCCTCGAGTCCTTCACCTCGAACGCCGCCGCACCCCTGCCCGTGCCGTCCGGGACGAGCAGGAGATAGGCGCGGTTCGCCGTCGCGGGCGGGCTCTGTTTCTCCGGAAGCCGCACCGCGCGAAAATCTGCCGCGACATCGCCGCCCATCCTGTGTGCAGCAGGTGGGAGCAGAGCGAAACGGACGACGGGCGGATTCATTTTTTTGTTGTGGATTATTTGGTCGCAAACGACGCACTGCGAATCACGTCGAGCACGAGCGTGCGGAAGCCGTGATGATTCTTGGTCACGTCGGCGACGATGGCGTCAACGGTGGGCCGGTCGGCAAACGTCAAGCCGCGACCGAGGGCGTAAATCATCACCTTCTGCGTGAGCGAACGGGTGATTTGCTCCTGCTCGGTGATCAGCAGCTTTTTGTATTCGTCGCAGCTCGCAAATTTCCGGCCGTCGGGCAGTTCGTCCTCCGATTGCACGGCAGCGCCGAGTTTGTATTCGCGTCCGGGCACCTTCGTCGCGGTCTTGCTCATGGTGCGGCATTTCGTGCGGAACTCGCCGGTGACGTCGAAATTTTCCAGCGCGAATCCATGCGGGTCGAGCTTCGCGTGGCAGCCCGCACAGCTCGCGTCGGCGCGGTGTTTGGCGAACACTTCGCGGATGCTGCTCGCGCCGCGTGCGTCGGATTGGATGGCGGGAACATTCGGCGGCGGTGGTGGCGGCGGACGCGAGAGGATGCGTTCGAGAATCCATTTCCCTCGCTTCACTGGCGAGGTCTCGGTGCCGTTCGCGGTCACTTTCAAAATGCTCGCCTGCGTGAGCACGCCGCCCCGCTGACTGCCCGCCGGAAGCTTCGTCACTTTCATCTCCATGCCGGATACGCCGGGGATGCCGTAGTGCGCGGCGAGGCGGCCATTGAGGAATGTCCAATCCGAGCTGACAAACTCCAGCACGCTGCGGTTGCGGAGCAGGATTTCGGCGAAGAACATCTGCGTCTCGCGCACCATCGCGTCCTGCAGCACGCGGTCGAACTCGGGATACAGCTTCGCGTCCGGCGTGGTGTTCTCGATGTCACGCAGTTGCAGCCACTGGCCGGTGAAGTCATTGATGAAGCGGTCCGCCGCGGGCGAATCCAGCAGCCGGTTTGCCTGTGCGATTCGCTCCGCCGGGTCACGCAGTTTGCCGACTTTCGCAGTAGCAAAGAGCGCGTCATCGGGCATCGAGCTTGTGAGGAAATACGAGAGGCGGCTCGCGATGGCGTAGTCGTCGAGCGGGCCTTTGCGTTCCTTGAAAAAGAGAAAGTCCGGCGAGCAAAGCGCCGCCGTGTAGGCGAAGACCATCGCCTGGTAAAATGATGCGGGCTTTTTTTCCGCCATCGCATCGGTGGCGAGTTTCGTGAAGCGCGCGACTTCTTCCGCTTGCACCGGACGGCGAAAAGCTTTTGGCAGAAACTCGCTCATCAATCGCTGCGCATCGGCTGCGGGCGAAGTCGAGACCGGGCTGAGCCAGTCGAGATTTTTGCCGTCTTTGCCCTCGGGCGCTTTCGCGAAGAAACCAAGCCCGCTGCCTTTGCCATTCTTCTGCGTCATCGCCAAATCTCCGAACATCACCTTCTGCCCGCGCGGCGGCCACTCGTCGTAGAACGGCCCCTCCATCTCGATGGACTTCACCCACAAACCCGCGCCGGTGTAGCCGATCCAGTTGTTGCGAAACGGACGCGGCGGATGGTCGAGCAGCGGCACCACGGAAAGCGTCGCGCCGCGCTCCAGCCACACATCAAACTCCGCCGTCACCGGCTTGTCCGGCTGCGCTTCGAGATGACCGACCGGCGTGCCGCCCACGCGCAACTGCCCATACACGACGTGGCCGGGACTTTGATAAGCGGCGACCGTCACGAGGATTTTGTAGCGACCTCCCGCCGTGGCATTGATGCCCTTGCACTTCGATTCATTTTTTCCGAAGAGCACCAAGCCACCTTCCGGCGGCACGAGAATATCAGTCCGCAATTCATCCACCGGCGGCTTCTTTTCAAAATTCCGGCGCATCATGTCGAGCGTGCCCGTGAGCTTCACTGCCTGCGGCTTCGCGATGGTCGGCGGCAATGCACGGAGCAGCGCCCACTCCGCCGCCGCCATGTAGAGATTGATTTGCTCCGCCGAGAGCGAGAGCGCCGAGCCGATGCGGTCGAAGTCCATCGCCACCGCGTCCTCCGGCAACGTCGCGGAAGCATCGCCGCGGATGCCGAGCAAATCGCGCAGCGTGTTCTGATACTGCACGCGGTTCATCCGGCGGAAAGTCTCCTGTCCTTCCGTGCCGCTTTTCAGCGCGAGCGCCACGCGATTGAGTTCCGCATTGATGGTTTCTAGCAGCTCGATGCTCTCCTTCGCGAGCGGCTGTCGCACAGCCTTGTCCTTCTTCGGCGGCATCTCGCCTGCGCCCACCTTGTCCGCGACCAGCCGCCAATCTTCCGCCTGCGCCGCCGTTGTGATGGGCCATTTCAAATGATCCACGCGGAAGTCGCCCTTCTGCTTTTCCGGCCCGTGGCAATCCGCGCAATATGTCGCGAGGAAAGGGCGCTTCACCGGCTCCACCGCCGCGGTGAGCACCGCGGAGGAAAAGAGCAGGATTGCGCACCGCAGAGACGGGAGGAGGCACCGAGAAGACATTTTGAAAAGCATTCCTCCGCGTTTCCTTCCGTCTCTGCGTTGCGAATTCATAGCCTTCATTTCGCGCGTCGTTCCTCCACGTAGATGACCCGCTCCATTTGTCGCGCTGGCTCGGGCTGCGTCACGCGCGTCCATGTCGCGCCGTCGGCGGAGCGGTAGATGGCTTTTTTCCCGATGGCAAAAAACTCGCGGCCCGACCACTCGACGCGCCACATTTCATCCGCGGGCGAGCCGGGCTCGCGCTGCCATTTCCGCGCATCGGCGGAGGTGAAAATGCCCTCGCGCCCGGCGAGGCCAAACTTCCCTGCGCCAAACGCCACGCTCCCGCACTGCGGCGTCCCGCGTGCAAAGCTGGCGATGGTTTTCCCGTCGCGCGTGGTGAGCTGCCAGTTGGTTTTTTCCGACGCATCGCCGGTGAAAAGAAAGACGCCATTGCCCGCCGCGCCTCGGCGGAAGTTCACGCCCTTGAGCGGCGGCAGCGCGCTGCCATCGGCAGTGGGCGCGTTTTGACTCGCGACGAAATCCTTCTGCGTCGCACCCGCCTCCCACTTTTCCCCATCGAGCGACCAGCGCAGCGCCGTGCCATCGCCGCCGCCCGCCGCCACGAAGTGGTCGCCGGAAAAAAGCACGGGCGAAATGCGGTTCGGAAACTTCGCCACTTCGCGCCAGTCTTTACCATCCGTGGAAACGACGATGTGGCCGGCTTGCGCAGCCTTTGACCAGCCGCCCCCAGCGCTGGCGACGAACTTGCCCAGCCCGCCAGTGACCCAGTGCAGCAGGTTCGAGTCATCGGCCCATTTGTCGCTCCACTCCTGCGCGTCCGTCCACGTCTGCCCGTCGCGCGAAATCATCCGCCGCCCGCCGCCGCCCACGGCGACGAAGATCCCGTCGGCAAGGCAGCGGTGAGAAAGTAGCGCGGCGGCAAGCAGCAAGCAGAAGACGCAAAGCCATGCCTTGCACCTCAGAGACGGGACGAGGCGGAGAGCATTTATTTTGAGAAATGCCAAGCTGTCTTCTCTGCGTTCCCTCCCGCCTGTGCGGTATAAATGTAGCGCGCTCATTCGATGCTGATGCTCCGCATTTCCAATCCGAGGTCGCGGTCGTAGGTGGTGATGGCGATGTAGAAGACGCCCTTCGTCCGCGCCGTCGCGGTGCGTTCGCCGTCGCGTTTCGTGAAAGATTTCAGCGGCACCGCCACCTCGCCCCATTCGCCGATGGGGAGCGCCTTCCAGTCCGGAAAATTCTCGAACACCAGCACGTCCGCACCGAGCGAAGGCCGGTCCTTGTCCAGCGAACGCACGCAGACCACGAGGTGCAGCCCGCCGGGCCGCGCCTTGCGGACGGTCATGCGCAGCACCGAGTCCTCGCGGAGCGCCGCGAGCACGCTGTTTCCGCCCGCCCACGCATTCACGGAGCCGATGGTGTGATTCGGTTTTTTACGGTCGCCCTTCTCCGGCTCGATGACGGCCTGCACAAAGCCTCGCGCGCCACCTTCCGCCGTCTGCTCCGTCATCCAGCGTCCGAGCTTCCAGTCCTTCGGCAGGCCCATGTCGAAACCCGCCCGCCACGACTGCGGCAGCGCGCCACGGGACTCGGCGGAAAATTTTTCCGCCGGCGAAGCCAGCGCGACTGCCGAGGAATCCTGCCGCACCTCGACCGACTGCCCATCGGCAAGGCGCGTCATTTTCACCGTGCCAGATTCCACTTCGAGCCGCGTGCGCTGCGGTTCCGCCGCGACGGTGAAGACCGTGCCCACCACCTGCATCTCCGCCGCGGCAGTGCGGATCAGCAAGGGCCGCCCCGCCGGTTGCGGCTGGACTCGCGCGCTCAAGACTCCGGCCGCGACGCGCAATTTCTTCTGCCCGTCATCCGCAAAAGCCAGTTCCGCATCCGCGCTCAGCGCCGTGCTCATCGGCCCCTGCGTGATGAGGATGCCCGCGGGCAGCGCCGCCCCCGCCGCCACGTCCCGCAATTCAGTGCCTCCCTCCTCGCGAAACCAGACCGTCCCCGAAACATCCGCCACCGTCGCAGCCTCGGGGCCGCTGAATGCCACGGTGGGGGCCGTCTTTTTTCCACCCGCCCAGCACCACGTCACGCCGATCAAAATCATCACCGTCGCCGCCAGCCCCGCCACCCATGAAAGTTTCCGCCACCGGCGGGACGCACCAGCGCCGCCGTCCCGATCGAACGCCACCACATTCCCGTCGTCACCGTCAGTTCCGCCACCGCGATCGCCTGCAGCGCCAGTTCGCGCAGAGTCCCGCGCGCCTCGCCGTCCGCGCGCAACCGTCGCGACAACTGCGCACATTCCTCCGCGGTGCATTCGTTCGTCGCATAGCGCAGCAGCAAATCCAGCGTGTCGTGATGCGCAGCGTCCATGGTTCATCCTTCGTGTTGCAATGCCTTCTCCACACATTCCCGCAATGCCAGATGCACTCGGCGCAGTGCCTGATAGACCGCGTCGAGCGAAAGCCGCAATAGCCGCCCCATCTCCGCCCCGACGCGCCCCTCGTGGTATCGCATCTCCACCAGCGCCCGCGCGCGCGCCGGCAACTTTTCCACGCAGCCCTTCAGCGCATCCAGCCTCGCCGCCAGCGCCTCATCACTCTCGCCCGACGCGTCCGCATCCAGGATGTCGAGCACTGCCTCGTCGAGCACCGTCATCCGGCTGCTCGTCCTGCGGATGTGGTCCACCGCGAGATTGCGCGCCGTGGTTCTCGCCCATGCGATCACATGATCCTCATCCCGCAACTTCTCCGCCTCCACCACCGCCCGCATCACCGTCGTCTGAAAAATATCCTCGATCACATGCGTATCGCGCAGCACCGGCCAAAGCCCCGCGCACAACCGCAGCCGCGCGACGAGCAGAGCTTTGACTGTGGATTCCTGATTCATGGCGAAGAAATTCTACAGTGACACGGTCGCTGATCGGAAACCTGACAGAAAAAATTGAGGGACTTTGCCGGAGCCCGTGCAAGACGCGGCAAAGCGGCGTGCGGTGGAGCGGATTTTCTCCGCGGGGCGCGACGGGTGCCGCGGAGGAACGGACGGGAAAAATTCAGCGGGTCATTTTGTCGGCAGGGAAATTTTGTCGCTAAGGGGAATCTCGCCGCGCAGCATTTTCGCGCCGAGGCCGGTGAGGCGAAGATAGAAGTCTGAAGGCAATCCCTCCTAGGTGACAAACTGCGCCTTATCACTCACAGGCACATCATTCGTGCATTTGAAAATCGCGGTGGCCTCGTCCACTTCGTCAAACATCGCGACGTAGATCATCCCCGCGCCCGCGCGTTTCGCTGCGACGAATTGCGACCAGAGGAACTCGCCCTTGCGCCCAGGGATCGCGTCGAGCGGGGCACCATATATATTGTGCCAACTCAAGCCGGGGAAGACGACGGGCAGGTAGTCGAGCTTCGCCTGCGCGCACCATGCGAGGTCGGGCTTCAAAAAATCTGCCTCGTGCCGTGCGACGCCTGCGGCATCGCGGTAGCGCCCGACGGTCCACGGGCTGATGATATCGGCGGCCTCGGCGGCTCTCGAAATCGGGCGCACCCGCTTTTACCAGATCTACGCCGACTACCTCCGCGCCTGTGCCGCCCGCACGCAGCACCGCTGGCTGCCGCGCGCTTCGGGCGGCGATCACGCCAGGCTCTGGCCGGCTGCGGTCGAGCCACTCCTGCGCAAACTCCTCGGCGCGGCTCCTCCGGCCAGTTACCGCTTTGCCGCCAGCGAGGTCGCGCGCCGTCTGGGCTTCGTCATGGACCCGGCCACCGTCCGCCGCTTCGCCCGCCACCACCGGCTCGCCCCGGCACGGCCCGCGGCCAAGCCCCGCGCCCCGGTGCGCCGCTGGCAGTGCGCGAAAATAGGCGCGCTTTGGCAGCTCGACGCCACTCCGCAC
>JAYVRQ010000461.1:0-16534 GCA_043776145.1 Chthoniobacteraceae bacterium | reverse complement strand
GAATCTCCTTGGTGGAAACAAACGAGGGATTCACATTCACGATGCCGACGATGGCGATGATCGCATTGTCGTTCACGCTGGGAAGCACATGGGTTCCCAGCCCGGTCGTCCATTGGCTCGCCGTCTGCCAACTGAGCCCATTCAGCGTATCCGAATCGGCCCGCGCGGCCAGCGGTGCGAGTGCGAGAAAGGTGGCGATGCTACGAGAGAGGATGTGTGCAGATTTCATAAAGGCGTCTGGGGTTTTAAGCGAATGCAGAATCGCATTCGCCATTTGCGAAAGTGTGAGTCAATGGCCCCACGCTGCAAGCCAATTCCCGCGCCGGGAGGCCGTGCGGATGCGGCTCACTTCCCGAGGATCAGCCGCAATTCCTCCAGCCCGATCTCGACCGCCGCGCGACTCTCGGCGGGCGTGATGCGCGGGGCCGGTTGCCCGCTCGCGATGCGCGCGGCGAAGTCGTCGATCTCGGCTTGATGCACGTTCGGCTCGGGGAGCGCGAGCGTCGTGGTCTGGCCGCCGGCGGTGAGTTGCAGCGCGCCGTTTTCCACGGCGAGGTCGTGAGTGAGCGTGGCTTTTTCCAGGATGAGCTTGAAGCCGTGGCGAAAGACGCCGCCGTGCAAGTCCCACGCGGAATGCAGATGCACAAGCGGCCCGCCATCGTAGTGCCAGTGGGCATCCACAGTCAGCGGCAGACCTTCGCGGACATAACCGGCGGCGGTGATTTTCGCGGGGCGTCCGAACCACCAGAGCGCGGCATCGACATCGTGAATGTGCATGTCGAGCACGCCGCCGCTTTCGTCCGCGCGCAGGAACCAGCCGCTCCCGCTCCACACCGGCGCGCCGCTTTCGCGATGAAAGCTCGCATACACCGCGCGGCCATGTTCGCCGCTCGCGAGAATCTCCCGCGCCTTCATGTAGTGCGGCCAGTAGCGGAGGCAGTGCGCGACCATGAGATGTCGCCCGCTCTCGTGCGCGGCGCGTTCCATTGCGGCGCATTCATCGAGGGAAAGGGACATCGGTTTTTCGCAAAGCACATGCTTTCCCGCACGCAGCGCAGCGATGGCGACGGGTGCGTGCAGCGGCGTCGGCAGGCAGATGTCCACGGCATCGACTTCCGCATCGGCGAGCAAATCCTCGAAGCGCGCATACGTCGCGATGCCGCTGAGATCGACGTGCTGCGCGGACTGCGTGCCGAGATTGAAATCCTGCCCGCCCCAGTCGCCCGCGAGTTTTTTCGGATCGCGCGCGCTGATCGCGACGAGCCGTGCGTCCGGGCATTTGCGCCAGCAGTCGAAATGAATCCGCCCGACGCCGCCCAGCCCGATCAGGCCGACGCGGATCATTTCGCGGGCAGCGCAGCCCAGGCGTCCCGCGCCCTTTTTAGCTCCGCCTCGCCAAAGCCGAACGCCTTCAGCACGCCCTCCGCCATCACGCGATTTCCCTCGGCATTCATGTGAACGCCATCGCTCGTGAGCAGCTTCACGTTGGGCTGATTCGCCGCCTTGATGCGCTCATGAAACATCGCGTTCAAATCCGCGAGCGGCAGTTTCCTCTCCGCCGCAAGCGCGCGCAGGAATTCATTGTACGGCGCGAGCTTCGCATTCTCCGCGCTGTCCAATTTTTCGTGAATGACCGTCGCGGTGAGGATGACGACCTTCACGCCCGCCGCCGCCGCCTGGTCCACGATCGCGGTGATGTTCTTCTTGAAAGTGCCGCGCTCGGGCTCGCCGGGTTTCACCGGATCGGTCGGATGTTCCGCCGCGTCGGCATCGTCGAGCCGCACGCCGTTCGCGCCGTGCCACACGTCATTCACGCCGCAGCTCAGCGTCATCCACTGCACTTTTTTGGAGAGCACATCGCTGTCCAGCCGCGCGAGCATCTGGTTCGACTTGTGCCCGCCGATGCCCGCCGGCACAGGATCCGCGGCCACACCGTTCGCGGCGAGCCCGGCCATCACGAGCTTCACGTAGCCCAGCGCGTCGCCCCAGCCGGCCTGCGTGATCGAGTCGCCGAGGAAGGCGATCTTTTCGCCGCCCTTCACGGCAATGTCCGCGTGCGCGGCGGAGGCGAGAGTGAAAAGCGCGAGCACATTCGCGGTGAAGATTGAGAGGGATTTGAACATGGCAAGGTTGTGGCGGAGACGATTGCGCGCTGGCAAGTTCCATCTCCCCGCGCCGCGATCCTTAGCCGGTCCCGGCGGCGTTTATCAGTTCGACTTTTCCTTCGGCGCGGCCTTGCGCAATTCATCCGCAGTCCAGGAATTCGTCCGGCTCGCATTGGCCGCGCGCACTTTCGCGACTTCGGCGGGATGGACGGGGGAGGCAGCGTGATCCCATTCGCGGCGGATGTAAGTCAGCACGCCGGCCACGTCTTCATCGCTCAGCGTTGGCAGGCCGGGCATTTCGAGCTGCCACCTCGTGCCCTCGACTTCGATCGGGCCGGTGAGCCCTTGCAGCGCGATGCGGATGGGACGGTCGGCGGGACCGAGCGCCCACTCGGAATCCAGCAGCGGCGGCGCGAGGCCCGCCATGCCCGCGCCGTTCGGCTGATGGCACGCTGCGCAGATCAGGTAAGTCGTTTTGCCTTTTTCAAAAAGCGCCTGCTCGTCGGGCGTGAGCGGCTTGGGTTTGGCGGCGGGGACGTAGCCGGGCTTGCCTTCCCATGCGAGCAGCGTGTCGAGACGCGCGGCGAGGGATTTCGTTTTTGGATTCGCGGTAAGCGCGGCGAGTTCGGCCGGCGCGGCGGCGAGGACGATGGGCTTTGGCGGGGGCGCATTTTTCGCGGGAGCCTTGCCCGCCATTCCATTGAGCAGCGCGAGTTGGCGCGCAGCGTCGGTCTGCGCGGCGGCGAGGGTGAGCAGTTTCGCAATGCGCGGCGGGCGGCGTTCCTTCATCACGCAGCTTGCGAGCATTTGGAAAATATTCCCGGCATCCAGTTTGCCCGCCGGTTGTTTCGCGAGCATTTCGAGGAACTCCAGTTCGCGCCCCGCGACTCCGCTGGCGACCGCCTCCGCGATCAGCGCATCGCCATCCCGCGCCATCAGCGCGATCAGCCCGCGCTCGACTTCCGGCTCGGGAATCGCGGCCAGCTTGAACGCAAGATGCAGCCGCACTTGCGCGCTCGGGTCGGGAACGAGCTTCAGCAGTTCCGGCGCGAGCGCGACATCCGCGAGCCGCACCGCCGCCGCGCGCACATGCTCCTCGGCATCGTGCAAACCCGCCGTCACCGACGCGGGCGTGAGCGCGTTCATGCCATCGAGCGTCCAGAGCGCCTGCACGCGCGATTGCGGCGTCGGGCCGGTGGCGGCGATCTTTTTCACCGCCTCCACGACCGACGCATCCGCGCGCTCGACGAGCACGCGCTGCGCAGTATCGCGCACCCATCCGTTCGCGTGCGCGAGCAGCGGCACGATTTCCGCCGTCGCCCGCGGGAGCTTTGCCAGCGCGGGTTTCGCGCCATCGGGCACGATGCGGTAAATGCGCCCGAGGTTCACCGGCGCCTCCAGTTTCCGATCCTGAATGTTCGCGACGAGATAGTAAGTGAGGAAGCCCTTGTGCTGAATGACGCCGCGCGCCAGATCGACGATGTAAAGCGCGCCGTCGGGACCGGTGTAGGCATTCACGGGACGGAACCGCTCATCCGTCGATGTGAGAAACTCCGTGCCCTGCGCCGCGTTTTTCCCGCCGAGCAGCGCGCCGTCCTCGCTCACGATCACGCGCTTCACGAGATTTCCCGACGGCTCCGGGATGAACGCATTCCCGCGATATTCCGCCGGGAAAAGATCGCCGCGATAAATCGCAGCGCCGCAAGTCGCCGTGCAGCTTTTCAGCGTGCCGTCGTCGCGCAGCGTCTTCCCATCGTACCCGCGATTCACGCCCGGCGTCGGCCCGGCGGGCCACACCGTCTGATCGGTCATCACCTTGAAGTTGCTCGCCGTCCGCTCCGTCAGCCGCGGATTGCGCGCGTAGGATTCCGGCGGCGTCACGTCGCAGCGCAGGAAGTCGCTGTTGTAATTGAAATACTGCCGGCCCCAGTCGTCCTGCGTGCGGCCCCACTGCCCGAAGCCCTGCGTCGGCGCGGCCACAAATGCGCCGCCCTGAAAACGATAGCGAGCGCTGTGATTGCTCGACCAAATCCAGTTGTCCATCATCCACGTCGCGCTGTTCGCCATGTGCTCCGGCTGCCCGCCGCGCGTCCCGTAATTTTTCGCGACCTCCTCCTGCTTGTCCGCCACGCCGTCGCCATTTGTGTCGCGGAAAAAGGTAAGATTCGGCGGCTGCGCGACGAGGACGCCATCGCCCAGCGCCATGACCGTGCGCGGCAGCACGAGCTTGTCCGCAAAGACGGTCGCCTTGTCCATCGTGCCGTCGCCATTCGTGTCCTCCAGACGGCTGATGCGACCGAGCGGCTGATCCTCCCCCGCGCCATCCACGTCGTGCATGTATCCGCGCATCTCGCAGACGTAGAGCCGCCCCTGATCGTCCCAACTCAGCGCGATCGGCGCTTCGATCATCGGCTCCGACGCGACCAGTTCCACCTTGAATCCTGGCTGCACCTTGAAGGTCTTCATTTCCTCCAAAGGCGAAAGCGCGGGCGGCGGCGGCGGACGAAATTTCAACTCGGGATTTTCCGGCCCGCCGCCCGCGCGCCTCGGTCCCGAAGCGGGCGCGGCATCTTTCGGCGGCGCTTCGTCGGCGGCGTGCAAGGGGAAGGTGGCCAGCAGTGCGGCGGTCATCGCGGCGGGCAATCGGGAGAAGGGGAATGGAGGCATGAGGCGGAGATTCTTCACGGTAAATTTACTTTGGGCAATTCGCGATACGCCAGCCGCGACGCGCGGGACGCGAAAAGGCCGCGCGCTCTACGGCGCGTCGAGCGTGCAGACGACGCGGTAAAACTTATCCGTCCCCGCCGCCCCCGTATCGGTCGCCGCCGCGGTCTGCGCGCCAGCGTCGAGCACGATGCCGATTCCCGGCGCATCGGTCCACACGATGAGGTCGGGGCTTGTCTGCATCCTGTAGGAAATCCCGCTTTGCGTGCCCCACGTCAACACCACATCCGCGCCCTGCTTCACCGCCGCGAGCCCGCGCACCGCTTGGCTGATGATCGGAGTCACGACCATGTCGAGATAAACCATCCGGTGGTCGGTGGTCTGATTCCCCTGCGTCTGCGAGGCCGTGAGAAACAGGACACTATAGAGAGGGTCGGTGCTCGCGGGCCAAAAGACGCCGCCACCCGTCACACTAAAACCGAGCTTCGAGGGAAGCACATGATCGACGCGCAAATTCCCCGCGCTGCTGGTGGAAAAAAACGACGTATCGAAAGACTTGTCGCCGACCTGGCTCACATTCACGCCAGTCTGCGGAGCGGCGGCGGCGCCGAGGCTGGATGGGTTCGGGGTGGAATTGATGAGCGCGTGATTGCGAAGCTGATTGATCGCACTGAGATAGCTATCCCCGTCCACCGGGTCCGCATTCATATCCCCGAGAATCACAAACCGCTGCGGCCCCGCCAGTCCACCGAAGACACTGGCATCATCATACAGATACTGCGCGTTACCAATGTAGTCCGCCCATAGCCTGATCTCATCGTGATTGCGCCGCCCGTTGCGGTCTTCCGCCCCATCGAAGGCCGGCGGCGTGGGATGGCTGGCGAGCAAGTGCAGCACATGGCCCGGCTTCACTTCGATGGGTAGATCGACATGGTTCTTCGAGGATAGTCTGAACACCGCCAGCTCCGCCGCCGAGTAAAAGCCGGGGGGATCGACGTGGCCGGGCATATCCTGCCACTTAAAGAACTGAAAGCTCCGAATCGCCGCCGTCTGGATGGGATACCTGGAATAAACCGCGAAACTATACTTCCCCGGAAACTCGCCAAAGCCGAAGCTATCGTTCCCATACGCATTCGATCCCACCGCGCCGCCCACGGCCCCATTGTTATCCAGGTCGAACCCACTCGGAATGCCGGTATTCGAGGGAGCGACGTAGCGGTAAGGATAAGTCAGCGCAGGCAGCCCGGTCTGCTGCGGAAGGTGCAGGTAGTTATCGTGAAACCGATTCAGCGCCAGCGTGGGATTCGCCGCGTCGTAGTCGAACTCATTCACAAGCAGGATGTCTGGATTCACCCGCTGGATGATCTCGGCGATGCGCTTCGCCTGATTATTCGTGGTGACGCTAAGATCGGTCGCGAGCTGGCCGAGGCTGGTGCGATTCAGCGAGGAATTAAAAGTGGCGACGCGAAGCTGCAGCGGAGCCGCGACCCCGCCGGAAACCCAGCCCAGCGCGATGAGAAAAAGTAGGCGGCGATGGAACACGGGCGGGACACTCCGCGCGGGAACGCGCGGCGGCAACGGCTTTCTCGTAAAGACTGCATGACGGAGGTTTGTTGAACGAACAATTGGCAACGCGCTTCAACCGGACTAGTCTCCGCACATGAGCACCATCACTTACGACAACGCCCGCGAAAACCTCGCGACCTTGCTGGATGAAGTCGCCTCGACGCGGGAAGCGGTGGTCATTCAGCGCGCCGGGCATCCCGACGTGGCGATGCTGCCGGCGGACGAGCTTTCGAGTCTGATGGAGACTGCACATCTGCTGCGCTCGCCGCGCAATGCAGAGCGCCTCCTGGGCGCGCTCGACCGCGCGCACAACGGCGGCGGCGTTCCCATGACCATCGAAGAGTTGCGCGCGCAGGTCGGGGCCGATGGAACTCATCATTGATCCCGATTTTCTCGCCGATTTGCAGTTCTGGGTTGCGAGCGATGCCAGGACCGCGACGCGCATCCTGCGTTTGGTGGAAGAGATTCGTCGCGATCCCTTCCGCGGCACCGGCAAACCTGAACCACTGAAGCATCTCGGCGCCGGTGTTTGGTCACGGCGCATCACGCAAGCCGACCGGCTCGTGTATCTCGTCGAAAGCGGACGCGCGAAACTCCTGCAATGCCGCTATCACTACTAGCCCAATCTGGCCCAATTGCGCACTGCGTCGTTTCACATTTCAATTCCTCAGCGCGGTGCCACTACTGCGTTTCAGCGCGAAATGCGCAGGCGGATGTAGCGGGGCGGGGCGGTCGCCACGTCGCGCACGGTGAGGGTGCGCAGGCCGGCGGCGGTGGTGTCGCTCAGGGTTTCGGTGAAGCCGGGGCCGCTTTGCCACGCGGTGAGGTCGCCGGAGACTTGCACGGTCGCGGTGACGCCGCCCGCGCCGGTGGGGACGCGGTAGGTGAGCGTGAGATGGCCGCCGATGCTGGTGATGAGCGGTTGCGCGGTGGAATCCGGGAGGCTGGGATCGAGGCCGAGCGCGAATTCGAGCAGGCTGCCATCGCCGTCGCCGTCGAAGTCGGCGAGGTCGTTTGCGGCGTTCGCGATGAGGAAAGTCGCGCCCGGCAGGGCGGGGCCGCTGCGGTGCAGGTAGCTGATGGCGCCGGTGGCATTCGTCACGCTCGCGCTGGCGGCGATGGTGCCGTTCACGATGAGCGCGCGCCCGTTGGTGTCGAGTGATCCGTTGACGGTGAGATTGCCGGGGAGCGTGGTCGCCTGATCGAGCGTCCACGTTTTCCCGGCGGGGATGACGTAGTTCCCGGCCGCATCCGCGACGAGCAGCGGGAAGGTTTGCGAGACGACGGTGGTTCCCGCGAAGCGCTCGATGACGATTTGGAAAAAGCCGCCGCCGGGCACGGCGGGCGTGCCGCTGAGGACGCCCGTGGTGGCTTCGATCGTGAGGCCCGGCACGGTGTCGCCCGCGCCGAAGCGGAACTGCGGAGCGCCGCCGATGGTCCCGCTGCGGAGCGCGGCGACGAAGGCGGTGTTCACGGTCCCATTTCCCAAAGCGGGCGTGGCGCTGCCCGCGACGACGATGCTCCAATTCGCGGCGGCATCCGCGCCCGCTTCGGTGTCGCCGGTAAATTGCGCGGCGGCATTCGCGCCGACGGTGCCGAGGATGGGCTGGTAGGCGGTGTTGCCGTTGAAGGAGACGGCGTCGATCAGTGCGCCCGCGCTGTCGTGGAATTGCACGGTCTCGTTGCCGGTCGCGGTGTTGGTGAGGCCGCCCCAGGTGCCGGGGGTGAAGAGGGTGGCGTTGTTGAACGGCAGCACCAGCGAGCCGCCGGCGGGATCGGTGTCGTCCGCGGGGAGTAGCGGGTCGCGGTCGGCGGTGTTGTAGATGACGATGAGCGTTCCCGCCGCCACGTTGCTCCAAGTCGCGACGCTCGCGAAGGTCGTGTACGTGCCGCTTCGGTCGCGCAGCGTGCAGCCGCGCAGGTCCGCCGGTTTGAGCACGAGCAGCTCGATCCATTCTTTCGATCCGCTCGGCCCCTGGCTTATTTCATTGATGAGGACGCTGCGCGTGAACGCGCCCGCGCCGCCGGTAAGGAAGAGGTCGGAGTCGTAGGTGTAGGGCTGCGCGTGCCGCGCGAGTTCGACGGGGCGGCGGTTGATCGGCGTCGCGCCGGTGTCGAAGGGCGCGCTGCTTCCGCCGGTCGCGGTCGCGATGATTTCGCAGCGCACGAGGTGGCCCGATTGGGCATTCGTGAGCGCCAGCGTGCTCGCGGTCGCGCCCGCGATGGGTGTGAAGGCGGTGCCGTCCGCGGAATCCTGCCATTGGTAGCCGAGCGTGATCGCATCGCCCTCGGGATCGCTCGCCGTCACGCCCGCGACGCTCAGCGTTTCATCGCTAAAACTCGCGGACGTGAGCGAGGCGGCGGTGATGGTCGGCGGCTGATTTACGGGTGTCCCCGGCGTGCCATAAATCGTGAGTGTCGCGGCGGTCAGCGTGCCGGTGGTGCCGCTTGTGGTGTCGGTGATTTTCAGCGTCCAGTTGCCGGTGGAATTTTCTCCCCAGCAACGCACGGTCGAGAAGGTCCAATTCACATAATTGTCGCCGGTGTCGGTGTGCTTCTCGGCGAGCCTGCTGGCCGTGCCGCCCGGCGAAGTGAGCGTGATCGCGAGCTGACCGCGCGAGGTGTGGTTGATGTTCACCGTCACGGTCACGCGCTCGGCGCGCAGGTTCTGCGCGATGTTGAACGTGCGCGTGATGCCGGCCGGGTTGTTGTCCGGGATCGTAATGCTGAGGCCGGTTTGCGCGGACACGGCGTTTTGCTGGGGCGCGAGGTTCGTCCAGTTCGCGGCGAGGTTCACGGCGGCTTGCGCGTTCAGCAGACCCGCGCCGTACTTATGGTTGAAATGCCAGCCGACGGCGTTGTTCGTCCAGTCGGTGTCGGTGGGCGCGACCTTCGCGGCGGAGCGAATCAAAATTTCCTGCACATCGCGCCAGCCCAGCGCGGGCTTCGCTTGCAGCAGCAGCGCCACGCAGCCCGCCGCGAGCGGGCACGCGGACGACGTGCCGCCGAAGTCGTTCGTGTAATTCGGATCGGGAATCACGCTGCCGTTATTGTAGCCGTTCGCGCCGACCAAATCGGTCGTGACGATGCCGAGCGAAGCGCCGTTGGAGGGCGTGGCGATAAGCACGTTCGCGCCGGGTTCGCTGTAATAAGATTGCACGCCGTCGTTGCCGATCGCCGCGACGGAGATGGTGTAACGCGAGTTCGCGTAGCCGTCGTAATTCGAGTTGTCGCCGACGTCGCCGCCATTGCCCGCGGCCCACAGAAAAATCGTCCCCAGCCCGCCGCGCCCCGTCTGCGCAGCATTCGCGAGCGCCGCCGCCATTAGCGTGCCGGGCGCTTCGAGCGTTGTGCCGTTGTCCGCGGGACCCCAACTGTTGCTCTTTACCTGAATGATGTCGCTGCGCCAGTTCATCGCGTCGGCGTCATTTTGATCCGTCTCCGCCGCCGCGATGAGCCGCAGGCCGACGAGCGTCGCCTCCGGGGCCGCGCCGGAAACGCCGATCGCATTATTTCCGCGCGCCGCCGCGACGCCCGCGCACGCTGTTCCGTGGAAATCCGCCGTCACGTCCGGGCTCGGATCGTTCGGTGTCGCATCGTTCCAATCGTGGTCGTTCACCGCATCGACGTTCGGCGCAAGGTCGGGATGCGCGACCTGCAAGCCGTCATCCACGATGCCGATGCGGACGCCGCTGCCGCGCCACGTATCCCACACGGTCTTCACGTCGATGCCGAAGATTCCCGCGCCCGCGTTCGTATCGCGCAAATGCCACTGCGCGCCGAAAAACGGATCGTTGGGCGTGAACCGCTTTTGCCGCAGCCGCGCGAGCTGGGGCTCCGCGGACTCGACGCCCGCCGCGCCGCGCAGCGTCATCGCCGCCTCCAGCGCCCCGCCGGTTTTCGCCGTCTCGAAAATAAACCAGCCGCGCGCGAACGAAAGCTCCCCGCGCGAAACGACGCCCTGCGCCGCCGCCGCCACCGCGTCGGCATCCGCGCCCGCGCGCAGATGCACGGCAATGTTTTTCGTGAGAATGCGGCGCGTGAAATCCGTGCGCGGCGTGCCGTCTTCGTAGAGCACCAGCTCGGCGTCCTCGCCCGTCATCACCGCGTGCCGCTCCGCCGCGAGCCGCGCCGCCTCCGCCGTGGCGAGGCCCGCCAGCACTTGCTTCCGCGCCCGCCGGTCGCTGTCGGCGATGTGGATTTCATCGTGAGCCACGACGAACGCGCGCGCGCGCCCGCCGTCTTCGATGGTGTAACGCTCGCGCACTTGCGCGCGGGCGATGGTGCTGAAAAGGGCGGTGGCCAGTGCCAGCGCCGGAACCCGAAAGTAAGTCCGCATAAACACGGCGGGAGTGATAGCCGAGGAAAGCGCGGGGCGCAACGGGATGGGTCCGCCGGGCGCGCACCCGGAGCTTGTCCCGGCGCGCGGTTCTGCTTCCATGCGCGCCTTATGAAAATCGTTCTCGCATATTCCGGCGGCCTCGACACGTCCGTGCTCCTCGCCTGGCTCAAGGAAACTTACTCCGCGGAAGTCATCGCGTTTTGCGCCGATGTCGGGCAGGAGGAGGAACTCGACGGGCTCGAGGAAAAGGCGATGAACACCGGCGCGAGTAAATGTTTCATCGACAATCTTTGCGAGGAATTCGCCGCGGATTTCATCTTCCCGATGATCCAGGCGGGCGCGATTTATGAAGGCCAGTATTTCCTCGGAACCTCGATCGCCCGCCCGCTGATCGCGAAGCGCATGGTGGAGATCGCGCGCGCCGAGGGCGCGGACGCCGTGGCCCACGGCGCGACGGGGAAGGGGAACGATCAAGTGCGTTTCGAGCTGACCGCCGCCGCGCTCGCGCCGGAACTCGAAGTGATCGCGCCGTGGCGGCAGGAGCGGTTTCGCGAGCAATTCCCCGGACGCGCGGAGATGATCGCGTATTGCGAGAGCAAGGGGATTAAAATCCAGGCGAGCGCGAAAAAGCCTTATTCGATGGATCGCAATCTTCTGCACATTTCCTTCGAGGCCGGCATTCTCGAAGACCCCTGGTTCGACGCCAGCGCGGAGAAGGCGCGCGAGATGTATGTGCTCAGCGTTTCTCCCGAGGAAGCGCCGGATCGCGCGGAATACGTCGAGCTGCTTTTTGAAAAGGGCGAGTGCATCGCGCTCGGCTACGTCGATCTCGAGGCGCTGCTCGCGGACCTCGGCTTCAACGGCACGATCAAATACAACGCGGAAAACCACGCCGCGCTTTCGCCTTACTGGGTAATGAAAGTTCTGAATGCGCTTGGCGGTCGGCATGGCATCGGGCGCGTCGATATGGTCGAGAATCGTTTCGTCGGCATGAAATCGCGCGGCGTGTACGAGACGCCCGGCGGCGCGATCCTGCACTTCGGGCATCGGCAGGTGGAGTCGCTCACGATGGATCGCGAAGTCATGCACCTGCGCGACGGGCTCATTCCGAAATACGCGGAGCTGGTGTACAACGGCTTCTGGTTCGCGCCCGAGCGAGAGGCGTTGCAGGCGCTCGTCACCGAGTCGCAAAAAAACGTGACCGGCGTCGTCCGGCTGAAACTTTACAAAGGCAACATCATCGTCGCCGGACGCAAATCGCCCGTCTCACTTTACAACCCACACATCGCCACGATGGAGGCCGACCCGACGAAAGCCTACAATCAGAACGACGCCACCGGCTTCATCGCCCTGAACGCACTCCGCCTGAAAGTCGCCGCGCGCGTGCAGGGGAAGGCGTAGCGCAAGGAGGTCGGTTCGGCAGTTTGCCGGGCCAATATCTTCTCGCTTGCGAGGGGTCCGGCACATACTTCTGAAAATATGGCCTGGCCCGCTCCGCACTCCTTTCAGCAGACGCGCTGGAGCCTCGTGCAGCGCGCCACCGGCACGGACGACGCAGCCGCGATGGCCGCGCTCACCGCCTTGTGCGAAGCGTATTGGTATCCGATCTACGCCTATATCCGGCGCGCGGGCCGCAGTCCGCACGATGCCGAGGATCTCACGCAGGGTTTCTTCGCCTGGCTTTTGGAAAAAGGCGCGCTCGCGAAAGCCGATGCCAGCAAGGGCAAGCTGCGCACTTTCCTGCTGACCTGCGCGCGGCGCTACCTCGGCGACGAGCACGACCGCGCGATGGCGCAGAAGCGCGGGGCCGCCGTGCTCACGAGCTTCGATTCCTCGCAGGCGGAGGAACGCTACGCCGCCGAGCCGCGCGACGATCTTTCGCCCGACCGCCTTTTCCAACGCCGCTGGGCGCTCACGATCCTTGACCGCGCGCTCACCCTTCTCGATGAGGAATACAGTGCGCAGAAAAAGGGTGGCACCTTCACCGCGCTCCGTCCGTTTCTCGGCTTCGGGCCGGACCCGGAAAAGCGTTACGAGGAAATCGCCGCCGCGCTCGGCAAGCCGCTCGGCACGGTGAAGAACGAAGTCTTCCGCCTCCGCAAACGCTGGCGCGAAATCATCTTCGAGCTGGTCTCGATGACGATTGCCAGCGAATCGCCCGAGGAAATCAAAGCCGAACTCGCCGAACTGCTCGGGTGCGTGTGAAAGCGACGGATCGACGGGAATGGAAGGTAGGAAAATTTGGGGTAGGAAAATTGGGATCAATCATTTGCCTGCTTACTCGCTTCCGAACCGTTCGATGCTCACGATTCATCCCGTGATTTCCGGCACCCCCGTTTCATTTTCCTACCCTCAATTTTCCTACCTCCAATCGCTGATCCTGAGTTTATTTTTGAAGAATCTGCAACCTTCCTCCGCGGATTCCCTAGCAACGGGTGAAACGATCCACCTTCATGCCCGACTCCGAACCTAATCCCGAACTCCACGGCCTCGACCCCGGCGAACTCCTCGCCCGCGCCATGCAGACCGCGCAACCCTCAGCCGGCAGCACCGCCTGGCTCCCGCCCGCGCCGGAGGAAGTCGCCGCACTCCTCCCGCAATACCGCATCGAAAGCCTGCTCGGCCACGGCGGCATGGGCGCGGTGTACAAAGGCTCGCAGGCCACGCTCGACCGCGCCGTCGCCATCAAACTCCTCCCCGCCGAAATCGCCGCCGACGAGAGCTTCGTCGCCCGCTTCACCCGCGAAGCGCGCACCCTCGCGCAGCTCCAGCATCCCGGCATCGTCGCCGTTCACGACTTTGGCCAGACCGGCGCGGGCCACCTCTATTTCGTCATGGAATACGTCGATGGCACCGACCTCCAAAAAATCCTGCGCGGCCCGCGCCTCCAGCCCGCGCAAGCCCTCGAAGCCATCTGCCAGATTTGCGAAGCACTCCAATACGCCCACGGCCAGGGCGTCATCCACCGCGACATCAAGCCCGCCAACATCCTCTTCACCCGCGAAGGCCGCGCCAAGCTCGCCGACTTCGGCCTCGCCCGGCCCAGCGCCGAAGACCCCGGTGGCCTCACCCACACGCAGATGGCCGTCGGCACGCCCGACTACATGGCCCCCGAGCAGCGCGAAGGCCACGCCGATCAGCGCGCCGACATCTACGCCCTCGGCGTCATGCTCTACGAAATGCTCACCGGCCAGCGCCCGCAGGGCATCTTCGCCCCGCCCTCGGAGCGCGTATCCGTCGATGCCCGCATCGACGCCGTCGTCGTGAAGGCGCTCCAGCAGGAGCCCGCGCGCCGCTACCAGCAAGTCCGCGAGATGCAGACCGACGTGGACCGCATCCGCAGCACCCCGCGCCACGGCGTGCCCCGCGTCATCGCGCCGCGCCGTCGTCCCCTCGCCATCGCCGCGGCGATCCTCGTGCCGCTTCTCGCGCTCGGCGGTTTTCTTTTTTGGAAAAATGGACGCCCACCCGCGACGGTTGCGGCAGCCTCCGCGCAGAGCGCAGCCACTCCGGCACCCATCGTCGCCGAGCCAAAGCCGATCGTCATGGAGCCAATCCTAGCCACGAAGGAAGAACCCACGCCCGTCACGCCGGAGCCCAAAGCCACACTAATTCCCTCCGCCAAGCCATCGCTGCCCGTCGTCGCCTTGAGCACGCCTGCGCTGGCGGTAATGCCGCCGCCCACCGCGCCCGATCCTGCGCAAGCCTTACTGCAAGTCTTCTCCAAGCAGATTCCCAATCTCAGCGCATGGGTGCTATCCCCCTTGGATCAATCCTTCCCCACCGACATCCGACAAAATCTTACCTACCTTCGCGAAGACCTCGCCGACGAAGCCACCCGCAAACCCATCGCCAGTCCCGACGCCTACCGCCTCGGCACCCAGCTCTGCAACACCCTCACCGCCATCCTCGACGAACGCACCCAAACCCAAGCGCGTGCAGGCTTCCGAAGCGTCGAAGCTAATGCAAGAACCGGTGTAACTAGCCAAGCCCTCGAAGCCCGGCGCAATTACATGATGAGCTGGCCGCAATACGCCCGCGAAGGTTCCCAACGCGCCGAACTCAAAAGCCAGGCCGTGAACAACGCCGCCCTCATGGCCGAACGCCCGAAGTTGGATTGGTCCCAACGCGCCGCGCAACTAGGCAAGACCATCGACACCCTTTACGTCCAATTCCGCGCCGCGCTGCGGCAGCCCAGCCCGCGAAAGTAACCGGCGCATTTTCTCCCGAGCTACATCCCAATAATTCATTCAGTTACTTTCCGAATATGTTAGCACCGCAACGAACGCCGGTTATGCACTCTCGCAAAGATTCCGCAACGGCGTGCCGAACACTGGGAGCAAACCATCCGGTTGACCGAAGACCCGGAACACGCCATCCGCTGGGCCAAAGGCCCGAAACACGCCAGCCCAGGGCTACGCCCTGGGATCGCATCGCGAGAGGAACAAGCCCTGTAAGGGCGGGACAAATGGAACGCGCATGGTTGTTTCGCCCTTTCAGGGCCTGGATTGGTTTTTCGCGAGACCCAGGGCGTTGCCCTGGGCTGGCTTGTCCCGGTCCTTCGGACCTGAAATATTGCCCGACAGAAACTCTCCCCATCGCTCACACCCTCCCATGAAATCACCAACGGCCTGCCGCAATACCAGTAACCGATCTACGCCACCCATCCCGGAGGGATGCCGGAAATTAGCCGGTGGCGCCAGCCACCGGACACCCCCGCAAGACCGGCGCGCCCCGGCAGGGGCGCTGGAAACATCGGAGTTCCGCCGCCCCTGCCGGGGCGGTTGCGCATCGGGGATCAGTTCCGGTGGCTTGCGCCACCGGCTAATTTCCAACACGCCTCCGGCGTGAAGCAGCCTTCCGAACCCAACAACCCTCCCCAATACCTCATGCAACAAACTATCCTTGTTCCCATCTTACTCACGCTGCTAGCCATTCCATATGGACAAGCTCAGGAAGTCAGTCTCTTCAACGGTCGAAATCTCGATGGATGGGCGGGGCTGCCGCAAATCTGGTCGGTAAAAGATGGCGCAATCACAGGTCGCCTTAATTCGAAGAACAACCCCGGGAAAAATACATTCATCGTCTGGCAAGGCGGCGAAGTAATGGACTTCGATTTCACCTGCAAATATAAGCTCACTCCGGAAGATGGACGCGGGATAGCAAACTCGGGCGTCCAGTTCCGAGCCGACTATTTAGACCAAGCCACCTTTGAACTGCACGGCTATCAAGGAGAGATGGATCCAGGCACTCTAAAACCTGACCTCTTCCCGGAAGGCGGAGGTCTTAACGGGTGCCTCATGGAAGACGGCGGGCCTGGGGGAGCATTGGCACATGTAGGCCAGAAGGTGATTATCCACGCCGGTCCGCGAGTTCCGAAAGGAGTTGAAGGCAGGATCGAAGTCGTAGGCACCCTTGCTCCTGACTCAGCTTATCGGAAACTCTACCGCGCACGAGACTGGAACGACTACCGCATCGTGGCTGCAGGCAACCACATTCAGGTTTTTGTCAACGGCCAACAGACGGTGGACGTCGTTGATGAAGTAACGCGCACGACCAAGGGTCTGTTGGGCTTACAGATTCATTGCTACAACAAAGACGCTAAAACAGTGCAATTCAAAGACCTTAAACTGAAACGCCTGCAAGCTAACCAACCGGCTTTTACAAGCACGACTCAACCATCCTCACCTATTCCAGTCGGCATCCCAAACGGCCCTTCCCAAAGCGCGATGGACACCCTCACCAAGCAAGCCCCGAATGCGATCGAGTGGGCGCTGGCCCCGCTGGATCAAACGGTGCCGGGCGACATCCGGCAGAACCTGACCTTCCTGCGTGAGGATTTGCTCGACGAAGGCAA
>JAYVRQ010000460.1:0-4569 GCA_043776145.1 Chthoniobacteraceae bacterium | reverse complement strand
CATTCACCGCCACACTGCGCGCGCGCGATGCCGCCGGGCGCACGGTGGCGACTTACAATGGCCTCGCGCAGATCAGCGCCTCGAACGGGACCGGCACGATCACCTCGACGCCGAGCGGTTTCGTGAATCTCGTGAATGGCGTGTGGACCGCGCAGATCGCGGTGCTCGCCACGTCGAACACCGCCGAGCTTCAGGCCGTCATCACCGGGCAGCCGCTCACCCGCTCGAACGCCTTTGTCGTGTCCGTCATTAACACCGCGCCGAGTTTTACAAAAGGGGCGGATCAAACGGCGGCGGAGGACGCCGGGGCGCGCTCGATTCCCGGCTGGGCCGCGAACATTTCCCCCGGCCTCGCCGCCGAGAGCGGGCAGACGGTCGCCTTCACGGTGAGCGCGGACAACCCGGCGCTCTTCGCCGCACCTCCCGCGATCACGCCGACGGGCACGCTGAGCTTCACCTCCGCGCCGAACGTGAACGGCTCCGCGACGATCACCGTGACTTTGAAAGACAACGGCGGCACCGCGAACGGCGGCATCGACACGAGCACCGCGCAGACCTTCACGATCACCGTGCTCCCCGCGAACGACGCGCCGACGATCGTCGCCGGGCCGGATGTTTCCGTGCTGCAAACAGCAGGCGCGCAGAGCATCGCGTGGGCGACCGGCATCGGCGCGGGCGCGCTGGATGAAGCCGCGCAGACTCTCGGCATTCAAACCGTCGCGGCCACGCCGTCGCTCTTCACCGTGCAGCCCGCCGTCGCCGCGGATGGCACGCTCACCTTCACGCCCGCGCCGGACAGTGCGGGCACGAGCAACGTGACAGTTACCGTGACCGACAACGGCGGCACCGCGAACGGCGGCAAGGACACGACGCAGCGCATTTTCAAAATCACGACACGCGGCATCAATCACGCGCCGGTTTTCACAGCGGGTGGAAATGTGAGCGCGGGAATCAAGGCGGCGGTGACGCAGGGTTGGGCGTCATTGATTTCGCCGGGAGCCGCGTCCGAAAGCGCGCAGTCGCTCACGTTCCTGCTGACGAACGACAGTCCCCTGCTCTTCACCGCGCCGCCCGCGATTTCGCCCGCGGGCGTCCTCACTTTCACGCCGGGGAAAAAGGCGGGCCTCGCCACGATCAAGGTCCGGTTGAAAGACAACGGCGGCACCGATGACGGCGGCGTGGACACGAGCGGTGAAATCACCTTCACCATCCGCATCACCAAGGCCGCGCAGGCAGCCGGCCAGTATCGCGGCCTCGCCGGACCTGCGGCGACCGCGGCGCCGGAGTTCGCGCGGCTCGGACGCTGGGAGATGACGCTGATTTCGACGGGAGCGTTCACCGGGAAAGTGTTTCTCGGCGGGAAAAAGTTCGCTGTCATCGGCGCGATCAATCACGCCGGCGTCGCGGGCTTCACACAGAATGGAACGCCGCCGCTCAGCTTCCATGTGGATTTCAGCGGCGCGCAGCCGCGGCTCGTCGGGGAAATTTTGAATGGCGGCGCGGAATTCGTCGCGCTCACCGCCGAGCGCGACGCCTACAGCGAGACGGCCACCGTCCCCGCGTCCCTCCGCACCAGCGCCAACAAAGGCAAATACACCACGGTCTTCGCCGCGCTCGCCGCGCCGAATGGCGGACTCGATGCCGCGCATTATCCGCAGGCCGACGGATCGGCGCTCTTGAAAGTCAGCAAGATCGGCGTGGTGACGCTCAGCGGTCAGTTCGCCGACGGCACGCCATTCCTGTACACGTCCGCGCTCGATGCGCAGAACGCCTTCCCCTTTTACGCCCCGCTTTACAAAAAGAGGGGCGCGGTGGGCGGGCCGATCCGTTTCAACACGAGCGCCGGAACGCTCCTCGAATCCCCCGGCCTCCTCTGGTACCGGCCCGCGGGAATCGACACGGCCTTTCCCGATGGCTGGTCGGGAGGCATCGGGCTGGGCTTGCACGGTTCCGTGCTGTCGCGCTGAGTTAGTTTGGAGTTCCGGCTTTCGCCGATCCTTCTTTCCCCGCGTGCTCCAGCAGCAGTTCCTTCACCTTAACCGCACACTCCGCGTGCTCCGGCCCGCTGTGATTCGAGGGGATGATCGTCTCGGGCACGCCGTCGATGTGGCTGCTCCAGTACGGCACCACGCCGTCGCTCGTTTTCCAAAGATCACCGCGCGCGCCGCGATTTCCGATGATGCTGAATTTCTTCACGCGCGGGCTCATCGGCATCTCTTGCAAGAGCGTCGCGAATTTTCCGCCGGGGCTGAGCGAGTCGATGCTCGTGCCGGGATGGAACTGCATGTCGGCGGCGAGGGCGTCGGCGTTCAGCGTCACGATGTTCGTGGTCGTCTGCACGATCGTCAGCGGCAGACGCGCGAGGGTGCGCCCGATTTTCCCAATCCAATTCGTCGCGAGGAAGCTGCCCTGATGCGGCACGCAGATGAAGACGGTTTCGTCGATGTCCGGATTCGGCTCGAAGAAAAACATGCCGCGCACCATCCGCCGCTCGCTCTCGGTGAGCCGGAGTTGCTCGGGCGGCTTTTTGAAATAATGGCGGTAGATCGCATCGCCGCCGCTGACGATTTGCATTCGCGCGAGCAGCCCGCCCATGCTGTGCCCGAGCAGCACGGTGCGGTTGAAATTGGGATTGCGCCCGCCGGGATTCATCCGCGCGTGCAAGTGCGCGAGGCTCTCCCGGAGCCGCGTGGCGGTCCACGGCACCGCGACGCTCGTGGGATAATAGAACGCCCAGAACTGATATTTCTGCCGGATCGTCGGATCGTTCAGCAGCTCGTTGTGGAGAAAGCGCCAGTCGTTCGGATCGCTGATTAAACCATGCACGAAGACGACAGGCATCTTGTCGGCGACGGGAGTTTCGAGCGGATAAAGTCCGGTCGAGGCGAAGAAGCGGTCGCCGCGCAGGAAGCCGAGGATGCCGAGGGTGAAAAAATTCTGCCGGTTCAATTCGTGCGCGCGGACGGCGAAGGGCGTCGAGAAATCGCCCGCGAGCGTGACGCGCCTGCCCGCGACCGTCGCGGTCTCGGTGCGCTTGCGATCGTAAATGGCGAAGGTCGCCGTGCGCACCGGCCCGCGCGGCCCGAACTCGACTGTGGCTGTGAGCGGCATCCAGCTTCCATCCGGCACGGCCAGCGCCTCTGCGGCTGCCGCGCCTTTTGGCCCGTCCACTTTTCCGACGAGCGTCGTCCCCGCGCCTTGCACCAGAGCCAGTTCGCGGCCGCCGGTGATTTTGAAACGATCCGCCGCGAGCAGTCGGCTGTAGCCATCCGCGCGCACCGCGCCGGGCGCGTCGAGCTTCCACGCAACGTGATAGCCGTGCGTCGGCCCGGTGATGTCCGGCGCGAGCCTCACGTTGTTTTTTCGCGCCAAATCGCGCAGCCCCGCGAGCCGCGCGACGGCGTAGCGGCTGACCGTTTGCGCGAACTCTTGGAACTCCGCATTTCCCTGACCGGCCGCATCGAAAGCGTGTTCCGCCGCGCAAAGGTAAAGCCCCGCCGCGCCGCGATCGGTGAGAAATTTTGCGTGCGCGCGGATGCCCGCCGCGAGCGCCACTTCCATCGCCGCGCGCCGTGCCTCCAAATCGCGCGCCGCGAGCGGGTCCAGCGCCGCGAGCGCCGCCACCGCCTCCGCGCGCCATCGCGATGCGAAGCCCATCTGCTTCAGCAGCGCGGATGTGGACGGACTCAACTCGCCCGGATCCCATCCCGCCGTCCCCGCCGGGCGCAACGGGTTGACCGACTTCGCCACGAACTTCGTCGCGCAGCCGCCGACCGAGAACGAAAGAGCGACGAGGCAAATCGCGAACCGAACGAATTTCATGCCGAGCGTCTATTCGATTCCCCCGCGCACTGACAAGCGGCGCGACGTTCCGAATTTGACCAACGGCGCGAATCGTTCGTATGAATGCCGTCTTCCGATGCGCATCCTTTTTCCGAAAGAAACCTCCTCCGCGGAAACCCGCGTGGCGGCGGTCCCGGCGACGGTGGCGAGGCTGGTGCGGCTTGGCGCGGACGTGGAGATCGAGGCCGGGCTCGGCGCGACGGTGCATTTTTCCGATGAGGATTATCGCGCCGCCGGGGCCACGATCGCGGGGGATCACGCAGCGGATGTGGTGATGCGGGTGCGCAAGCCATCGGCGGAGGAAATCGCGCGGCTCAAACGCGGCTGCATTCACATCAGCTATCTCGATCCCTTCAACGAACCCGCGCTCGTGCGACAGCTCGCGGATGCGGGCCTGAGCGCGATTGCGATGGAGATGATTCCGCGCAGCACGCTCGCGCAAAAGATGGACGCGCTCAGTTCGCAGGCGAGCCTCGGCGGTTACGTCGCGGTGCTGCTCGCGGCGCAGCACAGCCCGCACGTTTTCCCGATGATGATGACGCCCTCAGGCACGATCCGTCCGGCGCGCGTGTTTGTGATCGGCGTGGGCGTCGCGGGCCTTCAGGCCATCGCCACGGCGAAGCGGCTGGGCGCGGCGGTGAGCGCGTTCGACACGCGGCCCGTGGTCGAGGAGCAGGTGCGCTCGCTCGGCGCGAAGTTTGTGAAAGTCGATCTCGGCGCGACGGG
>JAYVRQ010000459.1:0-4572 GCA_043776145.1 Chthoniobacteraceae bacterium | reverse complement strand
CGCGCGGGGGCGTGGTATTTTACGCGAAATGATCAACATCAAGCTCCAAGACCCGTTGCGAGCCGTGCCTCTTTCCTTTTCGTTTTCCTCTCTGCGCGGGGAGGAAGAGGAAGATGAGGATTTCGGCGGGGTCGCCGTGGTTTGCACGGCGAGGCACTTCACCACGGGAGCGCCCGGCGTTGTTTCGGCTCGCGGCGGCGTTGCCATGGGAGCGACATCTGTTGTCTCGGGAGCAAGGCATTGAACCACGGGAGCGGTTGCCGTGGTACAGGCGCTCATCGGTGTTGCCTCGGATGGGGCATCCGTAATCTCGGGAGCGGGGCATGTGACCACGGAAATGTTTGCCGTGGTTAAGGCACTCTTTGGCATTACCTCGGAGGCGGCATCCGTTATCTCGGGAGCGAAACTTTTAACCTCGGAAAAGGCTGGCGAGGTTTAGGCGATCACTGGCATTGCCACGGAAGCGGCTGCCGTTGTTTTGTCAACGCTTTCTTTAACAACGGCAGGGTCTGCGTAACCATGCAAATAAGATGGAAGCAGACGTTTTATCCATAGAAGGCCGCCTTTTAACGACGGTGCTCCTTAACAACACTATCTTGAAGGTGCGGGAAACTGCCCATCGGCACGCCGCCCAACCGCTCTCGGCGCGTGAAGGTGACGGCGGCTCCGTAGTCCTGAGTGTTACCCACACTTTTAGCGCAGCCGAAAGCGAATCCCCACGGGATTCCGACAAACAGCCAGGGTTGCCTCAACCCTGGGAGCACCGATCCACCCGCAAAAAACCCCCACGGGGTTGCGCCCTGCCGCACGAGGTCACAACCCCGTTGTGGTTGGAATACATTTTCATGGCCAGCCCAGGGTTGCGGCAACCCTGGGCTGGAGGACATAATCCCTTTGGGATTGGGCGGAGTCCGCTCCGAAAGTTCTGGGCAATGCCGCTCTGCAGCGTAGTGCAGTCAGGCCACAGTCCGCAACCTTAGAGGGCGTCTAAAAGTAGTCCGGGGCTTTAGCCCGAGAGGACGTCCACACGTGATTACGGCGCTCAATCGCAATCCAGCGTTTGCGGGCTAAAGCCCGGAACTACTTTTTAGACGCCCTCTTAGGCGGCCAAATGTTCAGATCGCAGAAGCAGGGGTTCGTTCTCCCGGGAGGCGTCTCTTTCCCGAAGCGGGCGTGGCTCCTTCGGCCTGCGGTTTGGCCGACTCAAGTCGCGGACTACTGCAGAGCGGCTCTGGCCGCGATCAACGCGGCGGGCGGCGCGAGCAAAGCTGCCAGCGTCTTCATCGAAGCCGCTGGCATCTTCATCCAAGTTCCGCGCAGGTTGAGGAAAGCTGCGGTCATCGCGATCCGGGCAGCTTTCCCCGCGACGAAAACGACCTGGCTCGCGATGCCAGCGAGTTGGCTCCTGATGAAAGCTGCGAACATCGCGCCGTACGCAGGAGTTGGCACGGTGTTCGCTATTTGGAGCCTGCAACATTCAACTTCACTCAACCTATGGCTCGCCTAAAACGCACCTCATCCTCCGTCGCCTTCGCCGAAAATCGCATCAACTCGCTCGCTTCCATCGACGCGGCGCTCGATCTCGGCAACAACCTCACGCTCGCCGCCTACGAGGCGAAGAAGGAGGCCGTGAAGGAGAAGAACGACACCTACAACACCCAGCTTTCCGAACTCGACGGCCTGCTCAACAAGACCGAGTCCGAGGAGGACGAACTCGACGAGCTTTCCACCCGGATGCTCGCCGCCGTGGGCGTGAAATACGGGAAGGACAGCGACGAATACGAGAAGGCCGGCGGCACCAAGACGAGCGATCGGAAGCTGACCCCGCGCCGGTCGAAGGTGGTCGCGAAGTAAAGCGACCCAAGGAGCGGCGACATTCCTGTCGCCGACCCCCAGGCCTGCGCGCAGCGCCACACTCGCCGTGCGCGCGCGAATTCGATTGGGCGCGGCGCGCGTTGGTTTTCGGCCGGCGACAGGAATGTCGCCGCTCCTTGACGCGCCCCGCTCTGCGATTCTCTCCCGGAAAAGCGGGACGCGCTTTGAATCGCACCCGAATACGCCGTGCGGGAGATTTGCCGTTTGATGTTTCATCTTCCTTCGAGTCGAAGAAGGTGCAGTCCATCGCCATCTCCCTTTGAAGAAACTCCTCACTTTTCTCCTCCTCGCCGCGCTCGCGTATGGCGGCTGGTATTACTTTTCCGGTCGAAAGGATGACGCGCCGCAGTATCAGACGGCTCCGATTTCCAGCGGCGGGATCACGCAGGCGGTCACGGCCACGGGCACGCTGAATCCCGTGCTGAATGTGCAGGTGGGCAGCCAGATTTCGGGGAACATTCAGAAGCTCTTCGCCGACTTTAACACGCCGGTGAAGGAGGGCCAGGTCATCGCGCAACTCGATCCGGCGATTTACCAGGCGACGGTGCATCAGGCCGAGGGGGAACTCGCGAATGCGCAGGCGGCGCTGGAACTCGCGCGGATCACCGCGAAGCGGAATCAGGATCTCGCGGACAAAAAAATCAGCCCGCAATCCGAACTCGACAGCGCCATCGCCGCGCTGCATCAGGGCGAGTCGATGCTCGCGATCAAGCAGGCGGCGCTGGAGCGCGCGCGGGTCGATCTCAATCGCTGCACGATCACCGCGCCGATCGACGGCATCGTGATTTCCCGCGCGGTCGATGTCGGCCAGACGGTTGCCGCGAGTTTGCAGGCGCCGATCATTTTCACCATCGCGAACGACCTCCGAAAAATGCAGATCGACGCGAATGTGGCCGAGGCGGATGTGGGGAATGTGACCGTCGGGCAGGATGTCGAGTTCACGGTCGATGCGTTTCCGTATCTGCCTTTTCGGGGAAAGGTTGCGCAGGTGCGCAATGCGCCGATCACCGTGCAAAACGTGGTGACTTACGACACCGTGATCGAGGTCAACAACGATGAGTTGAAACTCAAGCCGGGCATGACGGCGAACGTCTCCATCAGCATCGCGCAGCGGGAGAACGCGGTGAAGCTGCCGAACGCCGCGCTGCGTTTCCGCCCGCCCGATGCTCCGAAATCCAGCGCGCCCGCGACGCCGCGCAAGAGCGGTGGAACGCGCGAACGCGCACCGTCTCCGGGACGCAGCGTGTACGTGCTGCGCGGCGGCAAGCCCGAGGCGGTGCAGGTGAAGCTGGGAATCAGCGATGGCATTTTCACGGAGGTCGTCGAGGGCTTGAAGGAGAACGAACTCATCGTAACCGGCATGGTTCTCCCGCAGCCCACGCCACCGGGCAATCCGTTCGGCGGCGGGCGGCGATTCTAAATTCCGCGCATGAGGCCGATCCTCCAGCTCGAGGCGATCGAAAAGACTTACCAAAGCGGCGACGTGGAAGTGCGCGCCGTGCGCGGCGTTTCGCTGACGATCGGCGAGGGCGAGTTCGTCGCAATCATGGGATCGAGCGGCTCGGGCAAATCGACGATGATGAACATTCTCGGCTGCCTCGACCGTCCCACGGGCGGGCATTACCTGCTCGATGGCGCGGATGTTTCGCTGCTCGATCGCGACCGGCTCGCGGACATTCGGAACCAGAAGATCGGATTCGTTTTCCAGGGCTTCAATCTGCTCTCGCGCACGTCCGCGCTGGAAAATGTGGAGCTGCCGATGCTCTACGCGCACTCGCAATTGAGCGCCGCCGACATCCATCTCCGCGCCCTCGCCGCGCTCGAAACCGTCGGCCTCGCCGCGCGCGCGCATCATCACCCGAATCAGCTTTCCGGCGGACAGCAGCAGCGCGTCGCCATCGCCCGCGCGCTTTGCAACGAGCCCGCGCTCAACCTCGCCGACGAGCCGACCGGCAATCTCGACACGCGCACGAGCATCGAAATCATGGGCGTGTTTCAAAAGCTCAACGACCGCGGGATCACCATCGTCATGGTCACGCACGAACTCGACATCGCGAGCTACACGCGGCGCAACATCGTGATGCGCGACGGCGTGATCCTCAGCGATCAGCCCGTCGCGCGACGCCTCATCGCGGAGGACGAACTCCGCCGGCTCGACGAAGCGCGCGAAGCCGTGCAACTCACGCCGTGAGATTCGGGGTGCGTTCAATCGTGCTCGTCCTCGTCCTCGAAATCCCCCGCCCTCTTAAAGGACGCTCACCGTCGCGTTCTCGACCTTGCCGCTGAATTCGCCGGGCGCTTCGTATTCGCCGACGGCACCCTGTCCGTCGCCGCCGACGTCGAGGCCCTGGCCGGGTTGTTTCGGGATGAGGGTGGCTTTTCCTTCGCCGACTTTTTCGTCGTCCACGGTCAGCGTCACTTTCCCGTCCTCCGCGAGTTGGGCGGTGATTTTGCGCGCGCCGGGTTCGAGGGGTTTTTCGGCGGTGATGACAGTGAGCGTGCGGGCCGCGCGCACTGCGAGCGCGAGCTTGCCGTCGTGGACGAAAAGCGCGTAGCCGTTGGCCGCGCCGCCTTGCGCGAGGATGACGCCTTTCGGTGCGGTCGAGTCGATGCGCGCGCTGATGCGGAAGCCGTGTCCGGCGATTTGCGGCGCGGCGTTGGGAGCGAGGGTGTCGCCGGATTTCCACGGGCCGGTTG
>JAYVRQ010000458.1:0-4572 GCA_043776145.1 Chthoniobacteraceae bacterium | reverse complement strand
ATCGAACTTCTCGTGGTCATCGCGATCATCTCGATCCTCATGGGCCTGCTCTTCCCGGCGCTGGCGGCGGCGCGGGAGCGGATGCGGCGGGAGCAGGCACGGAACGATCTCGGGAACATCGTGGTGGCGGTGAAGCAATATCACACCGAATACGGGAAGTATCCGAGTGTGGCGTCGGCGGCGACGGGCGGGGATGCGCTGGTGGGTGACGCGGACGCGAAGGCGACGATCGACAACGGCGCGCTCATGGACACGCTCCGGGCGATTGATCGCGGGCTGAACGAGCACCACGCGCTCAATCCGCGGCGCATCATTTTCCTCGAAGGCCGGACGGCAGGCGATGCGAACGAGCCGCGCGCGGGCTTTGCGGACAAGACGCAGTCGAAGGCGCGCGGGAGCTTTTACGATCCGTGGGGAAGGCAGTACGGCGTGGTGCTCGACGCGGATGCCGACAACACGCTCGCGGTGGCGGAGCAATACCGCGACTTCGCCGGCGAGAATGCGCCGCGCGTGGGCGTCGGCGCTTTCTCGATGGGCCGGGATGGAAAGCTGGGGACGAAGGGCGACGCGCTGTTTCGCAAAGGGACGACGATATCGGACGATGTGATCTCGTGGCAGTAGGGATGGTTTTTCAGGCTTGCCGCATTCGGTCGAAAAGCTCAGCGTCGCGCGCATGAATCGTCCTCGCTCCATCGGCTTGCTTCACGGCAAACTCATCGCTTGCGATGTCATCGAGTTGGGCGTGTGGAAGTAAAAAACGAACGTGACCGATGCCGGAAGACAGCAACGAAGACAACAAGTTTGCGATCTACTTCAGCCATAGCTGGCGGCCTCGCGACGTCGATTTGAACCTGCTCGCGTGGGGCGAAGTGGGCGGCGGTTGCGAGATGGTCGTGGATGTTCCCGATGAGGGCGGCGCGGACCCTCCGTATTTTATCAATCGGATCGAGGAATTGCTGCGGCGCAGCGATCTTTTCCTGTGTGTGCTGACGCATCGCGTCGAAGCGGATCGCGCCGGAGCGGATCGTTCATCGGAAGGGCCGGATGGCGCGCTCCAGTGCTCCGCCTATGCGCTGTTCGAGATCCGGCTGGCGGAGCGGTTCGACCTGCCGCGGCTGGTTCTTTACGAGCGAAGCACGGGGTTCAAGGCACCGCGCACGCCGCGGGCAAACGAACTTTACATCGCATTCGATCGCGGGGCCGCGGACCCCGTCCCGGAGCACAGCCAGTGGCGGAGAACGATCGCTCCGAAGATCCGGCGCTGGATGGAATGGGCTGTGGAAAATCGCCGTCCCGGAAGTGACGAACAGCAGAGCCTCGCGGTGGGCCTTTTGCCGGAAGCGATGCTGCGATCGGGCAGGTGCTGCGAAATTCTGGAATCGGCATTGCACGCGGGCGGATACGAGCGGGTCGCACTCCGCGCGGCATTTCGGAGCAACATCGAGGCGTTCCAGATTCTCCGCTCCGCCGGACTGGTCATCACCGATTTGAACACGAGCGATCCCGTGGCGAGGGAACTCTCCATCGCGGCGCATGTGCTGGGAATTCCGGCGATCCGCATGGCGTGCGGCGCTGAAGGCCAAACGGGCGAACTTCCCTGGCTGCTGCGGGGGCATCCGGGCGGCTATCAGCACGACATCGTCCGTTTCACGAACCCGGACGAGTTGCTCGCGCCGATCCAGTCGCGCGCGCGTGCGATGTTCCGAATCAGCCGCGCGTTCGGCGACGGGGAAACCCGCGGCTATCTTAACTCGAAACGCTACTCGCAGTATTTCATCTTCATCAGCCACACGCTCAAACCGCCGCACCGCGCCTTGGTCGAGCAAATTTACGAGGGATTGGGACGCCGCTACGTCAAGCCATTCGAGTATCATCTGGCGAACGCTTCAGGGGATGACTGGAAAGCGGAGTTGGACAAGCAACTCCGCAAGACAACGCATTTCGTCCTCCTGCTCACGGACGGCTATGAACTGTCGCCGGTCTGCACCTATGAGATCGAGGAAATCCTGAAACGCACCGATGTCAAAATCCTGCCGTTCATGGCCGGTGGCCGCTCCGTGCCGCACCCGAAGCTCGGCGCACTGCACCACAGGCTCCTGAACGCCACGGACACGGCGGGTGCCGCGGAAGTCGTGGTTCAACAGGTGATGGAGACGCTGGCGGGCGCAAGCGCGCAAGCGTAATTCGGCCGCACTTCCTCGCCGGGACGAGCTTCCATCCCGTCGAATCCCAAAAACGCGGCTGTCACTTGCCCGGCCCGCGCGGGTGCGCTTTCTTCCGCGCTCGAATGAGGTTCCGATTCATCGCCGCAGTGCTGCTGTTCCTCGCGACAGATGCGCCCGGCATTCCGCGCGAGGCGGAGGACATCGCGCACCGGCTCGAAAAAATTCGCGACGCGCACCGCATCCCCGCGCTCGCCGGGGCGGCGGTGGATGAGGGGGAAATCGTGGCGATCGGCGTGACGGGTTCGCGGCGCGCGGGCACGGGCGATTCCGTGTTTGTCGATGACCTCTGGCATCTCGGCTCCTGCACGAAGTCGATGACCGCGTCGGTGTGCGCGATGCTCGTCGAGGATGGAAAATTGCGCTGGGACACGACGCTCGGCGAAATCTTCCCGGACCTGCGCGACCCGATGCACCCGGACTGGCGCGCGGTGACGCTGGAGCAATTGCTCGTGCATCGCGGGGGAGCGCCGGGCGAGCCGCCCGCGGATTTGTGGAAGGAGGCGAACAAGCGCGCGGGGACGCCGACCGAGCAGCGTTGGAATTTTGTGAAAGGGCTGCTCGCGCATCAGCCGTCGCATTTTCCAGGCACGCATTGGGAATACTCGGATTCCGGCTACGCGATGGCTGGCGCGATGATGGAGCGCGCGACCGGAATGGCTTGGGAAGACCTGATGCGGACGCGGCTGTTCATTCCGCTCGGGCTCAAGTCGGCGGGCTTCGGCGAGCCCGCGTCGCTCGGTCTGGTGAATCAGCCGTGGGGACATCGCGGGGACGAGCATCCCTTCCACGCCGTGCCGCCCGGCCCGCTCGCGGACAATCCTCCCGCTATCGGCCCGGCGGCGACGGTGCATTGCAGCATTGGCGATTTCGCGCGCTACGCTGCGTGGCAGCTCGCGGGCGACCGGGGCGACGGCTGGCTGCTGAAGCCGGAGAGTTTTCAAAAGCTGCACACGCCGCCCGACGGGCAGGAATACGCGATGGGCTGGGCCGTGACGAAGCGCCGCTGGGCCGGCGGCGTCGCGCTGATGCACAACGGGGAGAACGAAATGTTTTACGCCGTGATGTGGCTCGGCCCCGGCGAGAACACCTGCTTCGTCGCCGCGTGCAATTGCGACGGCCCCGAGGCGGACGCCGCGTGCGACGAGGCGATTCGGATGATGATTAACCGCTTCTGAAATCGCGAGCCGGAGCGGAACGAATGAAGAATTTTTCCTTTACACCACTTTGCCAGCCCGGTACCGAAATTGCCCAGCGGCCCATTGATGGACGCAAACCAAACCAAAACCAAACCAATGAAAACACTCGCAATCAGCGCACTCTCGGCGCTCGCAATCACCACCGGCGCGTTCGCCGGCCAACCCATGACGGGCAAGGATTACAAGGGAATGCCCGAGCCTTGCATCGCGGATACCGAACTCCAGTTGGATGTCTTCGGCAGCTACAATGACACCGTCGGCAAAAATCGTCATGGCGACGGCTTCGGCGGCGGACTCGCCCTGAACTACTTCTTCATGCGCTATCTCGGCGTCGGTGTGGAAGGCAACATTTATGACGGCGGCAAGGATGCCATCTGGGGCGTCGGTGGCCGGCTCATCGCCCGCTACCCGATCGACTCCGCCTGCTTCGTCCCCTACGTCTTCGCGGCGGGCGGCGTGCAGGGCAACGACGACACCGTCGGGACGTTCGGCCTCGGCGGCGGTCTCGAATATCGCGTGATCGCGCAGAAGCTCGGCATCTTTGCCGAAGGCCGCTACACATGGGCCGGCAGCGATGACGACAGCGCGCAAGTGCGTTTCGGCGTCCGCGTCGTGTTCTAAAAAACGCGGCGAACCGTTCGCAAAAAAAATCCAGACGCCGGAGTGGAAGCACTCCGGCGTTTTTTTTGGAAAGGGCGGTTAATCCGTGATGACGACCTGCGCAACGGCGTATGCCGCCGTGTGGCTGAGACTAAGGTGAATCTCCTGCGCCCCGCGCACTCGTGCGAAGTCCGCGCCGGAGCCGTGCAGGGCGATGAACGGTGCGCCGTTTTCCCTGCGCCGCACTTCGATTTCGAGCCAGCCGAGTTGCGCGCCAATGCCGGTGCCGAAGGCTTTCGAGACTGCCTCTTTCGCGGCGAAGCGCGCGGCGTAATTGGGACCGGGCGATTTCATTTTCGCGCAATAGGCGATTTCCTCCTCCGTGAAAACGCGGTGCAGGAAACGCGCGCCGTGCCGCGCGATGGATTGCTCGATGCGCGCGACTTCCACGATGTCCACGCCGATGCCGAAGATCATGGCTGCATCAGCGCGAGCATTTCGGCGACCGCCGCTTCGAGGCCGGTGAAGACCGCGCGGCTTACGATGGAATG
>JAYVRQ010000457.1:0-4584 GCA_043776145.1 Chthoniobacteraceae bacterium | reverse complement strand
AATCCAGACGCGCTTGCCTTGTGGGACTTCAGCCTTTTCAACGCAGCCACCTGCGAGGCTTTGCCAGCGGACGGGGTCGGCCCGATGCACTATTTTACCGACAGCGCGCATTTCACCCCTGAACTCGGAAAGCGTGTGCTGGAGGAAATGGTGGGGACGCTTCCAGCCGGATCGCAACGGCTCGGAGTGCGGCTCGATCAAGTCGATTTGGAAACGCACCTCGCCAGCGTGCGGGCCGGATTGGAAACATTTCGCGCCGCCGAGCCCGGAGTCGTCGCCGATGTTCGCGAAGCGCTCGGAAAAGCCGCTGACGCACGGTTGAGTTCCCGTCCATGAGCCTGCTCTTTGTCAGCCCTTTGCTCGCCATGCCGCAGCAGCACGGCGGCTGCGTTTATCCCCACGCCATCCTAAGCGCGCTCCACTCGGCGGGGGTGTCGATCGACTACGCGTGGCTTGCCTGGCCGCTCCACCGCGAGCGACTCGTGATGCGCGATCCTTTGCAGGCAGGCTATGTGCGCCGAGGCCATGTGCCGGGGACTGTAAAGCTGGCTGCGTTGAGATTCCGCTCGCCGCGCAACAGGCGCTCGCGTCCGACAACTACATCCGGTGAAAGCTCGAAGTTCGAGCCTCTTCCAACGAAGGATGAACAGCTATTTTTCCAAAATCTCGTGCGCCGCGTCCGGCCAAAAATCGTGCTGATAGATTTCACGACCACGCTTCCCGTGCTGGATAGTCTTTCAAAGGAAGAACGCGCGAACTTCCAGGTAGCAGTCCTCACGCATAATCTAATTTCACGACGGACAGAACTCTACCGTGAACACCATCTCCCGCTCGACTTTCGCCCATTGAACCGCGCGGAGGAGGCCGCATTGCTGCGGCGTGCCGATGTCATCGTCGCCATTCAAGAAAGGGAAGCGGAGGAATTCCGCGCGCTCGTTCCAGATCGTGAAGTCGTCGTCGTGCCGATGCCTGTGGAAATAGTCAGCGTGGCAAAACCGCCGGAGGAAAACGCGCGCTGCCTTTTTGTCGGCGGCTACTCGGGCCACAATCTGGATGGCTTGCGGTGGTTCCTTTCCGAAGTGTGGCCGGGCGTGCTCGCGGCGATTCCCGAGGCCGGGTTCGATGTGGTGGGAACAATCGGCGAAGCGGTGCCTGCCGACGCGCCGCATGTCCGGGTGCATGGGTCGCTGAACGATTTGGGATCCGTCTATGCACAGGCATCCGTCTGCGTGGTTCCATTGCGATTCGGCACCGGGCTCAAGATCAAGCTAATCGAAGCGATGGCTCATGGGCGCGCGGTCGTCTCCACTTCGGCGGGTGCCGAGGGTTTCCCCGAGTTGGAGAGCGGGGAAGTGGTGCCAGTGGCTGAAAACGCCGCCGACATGGTAAAGGCGATTGTGCGTTTGCTGCGCGATCGCAGCCTGCGCGGGGAACAAATCGCCCGGCAGAAATCATGGCTGCAAAGCCGGTTTGAGAGTTCTATTGCCGTGCGACCGCTGCTTGATCTGTTCATGCCGGTTGCCGTTCCTGCGCTGGTCTAAGCTCAGCAACGTGCGCCACTCCATTCAGGAAAAAATGCCGATAGTTAGTATTTGCATACCGGCTTACCGTGCCGAGCGATACCTGCCAGAAACTTTGGAATCTGTCCGGGATCAGTCATTCCAAGAGTGGGAGTTGATCGTGATCGAGGATGGATCGCAGGATGGCACCGAGGAGATCGTGAGGAGATTCGCGGGAGATATTTCGCAGAAAGTCGTCTTTCAGAGGCACTCAGAAAATCGCGGACTGCCCGCGACCCGCAATACAGCCATCGCCCAAGCAAGCGCGAAGTTCATCGCGCTGCTTGATGCCGACGATTACTGGGAGCCAAACCACTTGGAGACAATTGTAGCTGGTCTTATCGAGACGGGCGCTGATGTGGTTCATTCGGGCTCAGTTCTCTTTGACTCGGACACCCGGGCAACGCTGGGAATCCGCGCGCCTTCATCGGAGCAAGTGCGCGAATTCCCGCACTCCCTGTTTGTCGCCGACTACATCATCCAACCGGCCTCGGTCGCACTGACGAAGGAACTTTGGAAACGTGTCGGGGGATTCGATGAATCTTACCGATACGTGGAGGACCGGGAAATGTGGTTGCGCTGCGCCCGCAATGGAGCGCGCTTTCACTTCACGGGGAAAAACACCTGCTTTTATCGCAAACATGCCGCGGCACTTTCCACCCACGGTGCGGAGATGGCGATCGCCAGCGCGCGAGTGTTCGAGCAGCACCTCGACTGGCCCGAGATTCCCAAACATTTGCGAGTCAGCAGCGCATCGCGTGCGTGGGTGGCTGCGGCGAGAATTTTGCAACGGGCGCAACCGCGCCGTGCAAGCGAACTGCTGCTCCGCGCCCAGCGCATCTCGCCCAGCCTGGGTCGTCTGCTTTGGGCTGGTGCGCTGCGACTGTATTCACTTCCAAAGGGCGGGTAAGTAATCCATGACCCAAAGCCATGCCATCTGCACCCTCTTTGAAGGGGACTATCATTATGGGTTGGGAGCCCTGGTCAATTCCGCTTACCAATGTGGTTATCGCGGAACCGTCTGGGCTGGCTACCGGGGGCAGCTTCCACCGTGGGCTCAGCAAGCCCAAAAGCACGGGCCTTACAGCGAACTGAAAGTGGACGACGCGATCAGCATTCGCTTCGTGCCATTGGAAGCCGAAGTCCACTTTACCAACTACAAACCGCGCTTCATGCTGGATGTCCTGAGTACTTTTGCCCCGGATATCGATGCGCTGTTCTATTTCGACCCCGACATCACCCTCAAAGCCGGGTGGGCTTTCTTTGAAGAATGGGTGCGGTGCGGTGTTGCACTGTGCGAAGATCTCAACTCGCCGTGGAACCCGACTCATCCATTACGCCTTCGCTGGAAAGAATTTTTCGCGCCCCACGGTGTCCTGCTGAATTCGACTCATTCGCTCTTCGTCAACGGAGGCTTCGTCGGCTTGACTCGCCGAAATCAGGTATTCCTCGAAGAATGGTTGCGGAATCTGGAACTAGTAAAGCCTCATGCCGATGACTTGCGCCGCCTGTGTCTCGGAGAGCGCACTTTGCTCTTCCAAGTTCCCGATCAGGATGCCCTGAATGTCACCCTGTATTCCACAAAAAAAGCGGTAAGTCTGCTGGGGCAGGAAGGAATGGATTTCATTCCCGGCGGCTATACGATGTCCCACGCGGCGGGTGGCGAGAAACCGTGGCGAAAACGTTTGCTGGCGAGTGCGCTCGGTGGCTATCCGCCAACCTCTGCGGACAAGGAATTTTGGCGAAATGTCGAGCATCCGATCCGGCTCTATACATCAGGACAATTGCTGCCAAAGCGCATTGAGTTGCGCATCGCAGCCGGGGTCGGACGCATGTTGCGGCGGAGTTAGATTTCACATGAACGAGTTTGAATTCGATGTTTTGCCACCGAAGACAAAGGCGGCGATTTGGCTCGCGCGACGCTGGCCGTTCCATCGAGGTCGCACCAAGCTGCGCCACTTCGTTTCCAGGTCTCTCACAGGTCGCAAACCCATCGTCGCGGCGAAACTTGCCGACAGCAATCTGCACATTCTGGCTCCGTGGGCTGATGCGATAGGCAGTGTAGTTGTCACCTTCGGTGGCAACGAACCGGATGTTTTCCGGTTCATTTGTTCCTGCCTAACTCTTCGCAAGCCCGCTCAGAATTTGTTTTTGGATGTTGGGGCCAACCTCGGCGTATTTTCATTGCGAATTGCCGAGCAGTTTCCTCAAGTCAAAGTCCGCTCCTATGAGCCCCATCCCATGGTCGCGGCGTTGTTGCGGTGCAATATACAACGAAACAATTTGGGTGATATAATCGACGTTAGGGAGATTGCATTAGGAGACAATGACAGGACAGCGCATTTGGGTACGGTTGCCAATGACTTGGGAGTATCTGCGATCAATAGCGGCTCTGGCGGGATCAGCATCATAATGCGTCGCCTGGCTGCTGAAATGTCCTTGGACGAATGGGGAAAGGTCGCTGTGGCAAAAATAGATGTTGAGGGGTATGAGCTTGGGGTTTTCCAAGGAGGCGCGACCTTGTTTCAGAACCATTGTCCCCCATTAGTTTTTGAAATGAACCGCCCGGCACTGGCTGCAAACGGTCTAAAACCGATTGATCTGGGCAATTTTGTTCGAGGGCTTGGGTATTCACAGCTTTATGCGCTGGAGGAAGTTTTATACCCACCTGAGAACGGACTTTACGATGTCTGTAACATCGTTGCCTGCGCCGAAGGAGAACAGGGCTTGATCGAAAAATTTGGTTTCAATCCCAACTTCCGGCCACGCTCCAGGAAAATGTGGCCCGTGGTGTATTTTGAGGTTTGAGCATAAACTGAGTTGGGCGGAGTGCCTGTCTTTACAGTTTAATCAATGATTTCCGCCAAAGTCTCGTGATAGTATCCACGCTAATTGGGCATCGCGATTTGAACACTGGGCTCGTCTGTCTCGGTTCGATGGTGAAACAGTCTGCCGAACCCCTGAGTTTCCGCATTCATGACGACGGCACGCTTTCATCCGAGGATCGCGAACAATTGCACTCCGT
>JAYVRQ010000456.1:0-4599 GCA_043776145.1 Chthoniobacteraceae bacterium | reverse complement strand
GGTGTTCGTTATCGAGCCGCGCGTGGCCGCCGACGGCGAGCGCGTTTTGCGCGTCGGTGGCCGTGAGGAGGAACTGTTGCGCGATCGAAACCGCCAGCAGCGCAAGCGCGGTTTTTTTCCAGCGGACGAACGCCACGACGAGCGGAAGCGCAAGAAACGGGATTCCGGGAACGAGATACCGCGGGCCCGCTGAGAAGCCGCCGTGGTACCCGTTGAAGGTGACGTTCACGAGGTAGAAGAATCCGAAGATGGCGATGCACAACCGCGCCTCTGCGACGAACGTGCGCCCCGACAACCAGCGGACGAACCCGTAGAGACCGAGGAGGAGAATCGGCGCGAGAAAGAACACGCCGCGGTAGGGCGAGATCGTCAAAAGTGCGGCGACGTACGCGAGATGGAGGAAATCGTCGGACGAGTGCGGGATCACGAACATGCCGAGCGAGCCGCGGGGATCCTTGAAGAGCGGGTTTTGGAAGTCGTTGTTCAGCGCGAAAGGCGAGCCGAAATTGACGGCGTGATACCACCCGAGCAGTGCGGCGGGGAGCAGGCCGCCGAGCGAGTAGAGGATCGCGCGCCGCCAGCGCACGCCGCCAGCGAGCAGCGCGTAGAGCCCGAGCGCAATGACCGCTCCGCCGGCGACGTAATTTGTGACGACCGCGAAGCCCGCGCAGAATCCGGCGAGCGCGGGTCGTTGCGTGTGCCGGAGCCAGTAGAAACTGGCGACGAGCAGCACGGCGGTGAGATTGTGATCGAAGAGGATCGTGCCGAACGGGAAAAACGTGGTGCCGAAAGCGAGGGCGAACGTGGCGAGGAGCGCGGCCACTTTTTCCCCGCCGGAAAAATCGCACCCCAGCCGGAAGAACAAGACGCAGCCAAGCGCGGAGAGCAGCCCGACGCTGAAAATCGTGGTGAGCCAGGCGTTGAGATTGAGCGTCCACCAATGATCGGGATTGATGCCGAAGGCGCGCTCGATTTTCCAAATGACCCAATAAGCCGGGAGCGCGATGAGCGAGGTGCCGGGCGGTTTGTTCGGATGAAAATGGCCGGTCTTCGGCACGTAGGCCACGTCGCCCGAAGCGCAGACCATGTGCATCGGCTCTTCGACGATGCCCTCGATTTTCGGCTTTCCGCTGATCGGGAAAAAGGTCCACTCCGCATCGACCCAGCACAGCGCGTGGCGCTTGCCATCGGCGGTGTATTCGGCGTGATCGAGCGGCTCGCGCACCAGATCGTTCGTCGCCGGATCGCCGAGATAGACGAGGAAATCGTCGATGGCAAAGCGGCCCTCCTCGGCCATCGCGCGGACTTCGGCGAAGCGCGAGTTTTGATTCCAGCCGCCGCCCTGATTGAAATACGCGAACGCGAAAAAGCACGCGAGGAAGAGAAGGAGTTCGGTGCGGCGCATGGGGAAATGACCAGTGACCAATGACCAATGACCCATGACAAAGCACGCGCAATTTCATGCCGGGTTGGTTTGAAAAGTGGAAATGCGCGCTTAAAATGGACGTGCCTTCTACCGGCTGATTCCCCATGAAAAAATTGAACTTGCTGTTACCAGCGTGCGTTTTCGCATGCCTTGCCAACCTTCAAACGAGCCGGGCCGCTGCGGTCACTTATCAGGCGACCGGCTTTATCAAAACTTCCGACTACCCTGCGGACATCGCCGTCGGTGATCGATTCACGCTCGGATTTTCCTACGACGATTCGATCCGCGATCTCGATTCGCGACGGGAATTCGGGCAATTTCCTGGGGCGCTGCTCTGGCTGTCCCTTCATCTCATCGCCGGGCAATCGCAGGGCGCGTTCGCCGGTGGTTTCGCGTCGAACGGAAGCGTCGGCATCCAACCCGGCGATTTCCGGCCCTTTCTCAGTTCAGGCTTTAGCCAAATGAATTTTGCGAGGATCGGCGGTTACGGCATGGACGTGCTCTGGCTATTTCTCGATTCCTATTCGCCGGCAAATTCCATCAACGATCCCGGCGGGAACGCGACGCTGCGCGAGGTGCTCCATCGTCCCGTGGCCTTCGACGATTTCATCGACAAGCGGTTTGAGTTCATCACCGCCGCCGGTAAGACCGGAGCCGTGGGAACCATTACCTCGATGACTGTCGTGCCGGAGCCTTCCGCGTTCCTGCTGGCAGCCACCGGTGCGTTCGCGTGTTGTCCGCGACGGGGCTCTCCAGCGGGCGCGACGAGAGGTCGGCGGCAAAAAAGCAGGACCGGGCTTTAGCCCGCCGGCACCGTGGGCCAAAGCCCGCACCACTTTCGTGCTTCATAGGTCATTGGGCATTGTGTCATTGGTCATTTCCCATGTGGTCCCAGAATTACATTCCGCTCGGCGGCCTCGCCCCATCCGCGCTTGTCGCGGCTGTGCCGGTGGTCGTGCTGCTCGCGCTGCTCGGCGTGTGGCATGTGCGCGCGCATGTGGCCGCGCTGGCGGGACTCGCGAGCGCGGCGCTGATTGCGCTCTTCATTTACAAAATGCCCGCCGGGCTCGTGCTCGGCGCGGCGGGATATGGCGCGGCGTTCGGACTTTTTCCGATCGGCTGGATCGTGCTGAATGCGATCTTCATTTACGAGTTGTCGGTCCAGACGGGGCAGTTCGAGGTTTTGAAAACGCAGATCGCCGGGCTGGCGGGCGACCGGCGGATTCAGGCGCTGCTGGTGGCGTTTTGCTTCGGCGCGTTCATCGAGGGCTGCGCGGGATTCGGCGCGCCGGTGGCGATCACGGGGGCGATGCTGATCGGGCTCGGTTTCAAGCCGCTCGAAGCCGCGAAGCTCGCGCTCATCGGCAACACCGCGCCCGTCGCGTTCGGCTCGCTCGGCATTCCCATCACGACTTTGAACAGCGTGACCGGCCTCGATCTGCACGCGCTGAGCGCGATGGCCGGGCGGCAGCTTCCCGTGTTTTCGTTCATCGTTCCCTTCTGGCTCGTGGCCGCGCAGGCCGGCTGGCGCGGGATGCGCGAGGTGTGGCCCGCGTGCTTTGTGTGCGGCGCGAGTTTTGCGGCGGTGCAGTTTGCGGTGAGCAATTTTCACGGGCCGTGGCTGGTGGATCTGGCGAGCGCGCTGGTGTCGATGGGATCGCTCGTGGTGCTGCTACGGGTGTGGAAGCCAGCTCGTTTGGCGTTTGGCGTTGGAAGTTTGGCGTTTGGCGTTGAGCCGCCCGCAGGGCCGGTGGCTGCGGATGACTCCATCTCCGTTCGCAACGCGCCTGCGGCGGGCCAAACGCCAAACGCCAAACACCCGTCCGTTCTCCGCGCGTGGCTTCCGTGGCTGATGCTTTCCGCCTTCGTCGCAACTTGGAGCATCGCGCCGGTGAAGGCGCGGCTCATCGCGCTCGCGCCTTGGAAACTTGCGGTGCCACTGCTGCACGAGGCGGTCGTGCGCGTGCCGCCGGTCGTGCCGGTGGCGACGCCGGAGATCGCGGTTTTCAAATTCGAGCTGCTCTCCGCCACAGGCACGGCGCTGCTTTTCGCGGGAATCGCGACGGGGCTGCTGCTCGGCGTGCGGCCCGCGGCACTCGCGGGCACTTACGCGCGCGTCGTCTGGCGCGTGCGCGTGTCGCTGCTCACGATCATGCTCATGCTCGCGCTCGGCTACACCACGCGCTACTCGGGCTCGGACACGACGATGGGCCTCGCGCTTGCGAACACCGGCGCGTGGTTCCCGTTCTTCTCGCCGCTGCTCGGCTGGCTCGGCGTCGCGCTCACGGGCAGCGATACTTCGTCGAATGTGCTCTTCGGCAATTTGCAAAAAGTCACTGCGGAACAACTCCACATTTCCCCGATCCTCACCGCGGCGGCGAACAGCACGGGCGGCGTGATGGGGAAAATGATCGACGCGCAAAGCATCGTCGTCGCCAGTGTCGCCACGGGCGGACGCGCGGACAGTCCGGGCGCGGGCGCGATCCTGCGCGCGGTTTTCTGGCACAGTCTCGCGCTCGCGCTGCTCGTCGGCGTGCTGGTGCTGCTGCAGGCGCGCGTTTTTCCGTCGATCATCCCGGCTCCTTGAGCCATCCGCGCCGGCGGTATTCCCACCAGCCGATTTTCTCGTGCATCCAGATGGACATTTTCTCGAATCCGACATAGCCCGGAATCCTGAGCCCGAGCGGCAGGCGCGTGATGCTCAGCGTGGTGAGAAAATTGCACGGCACGGGCACGACCTCGACGCCGAGCGCGCGGAACGTGGCGGTAGCCCGCCGCAGATGCGTCGCGGAGGTGACGAGCAGCACGCGCTTCCATCCGCGCTGTTGCGCGAGGGTGCGGGTGCGTTCGGCTTCCTCGTGCGTATCGGCGCAAAGGCCGAGGCTGATGATTTCCGGGACGGGCACGCGGCGTTCGATGAGCGCCTGTTTGAAAAGATCGCCTTCCACCTTCATCACGCCATCGACCTCCACGCCCGAGCCGCCGCAGATGAGCACGGGCGCATTTCCAAGGCGGATCATTTCGAGCGCGGCGATGATGCGGTCGCCGGCAATCGTGAGATGCAGCCCGCCGACTTCATGGCGCGAAGGATCGAGCCCGCCGCCGAGCATCACCACGGCGTCGCACGCCGGGAGCGCGTCGAGCTTCACGCCGGCGTACGGACTTTCCAGGGA
>JAYVRQ010000455.1:0-4602 GCA_043776145.1 Chthoniobacteraceae bacterium | reverse complement strand
TTGAAAATCGTGAGCACCCCGCCGGATTTGACCTGCAAGGTGCAAAGTAAAAATTCACCGCTGACCGAATTCACCCGCAAGACTCCAATCGACGGGCGCGACCTGCCGACCGGCGAATATGAAGTGACGGTGACGCGCCCCGGCTGGCCGGAGCAAACGCGGATCGTCACGCTGGGCAAAGGGCCGCCCGTGGAAGAGCCCTTCGACTTTCCCGGCGGCCGCGTGAGCCTGACGAGCGAGCCCACCGGCGCGAAGGTGCTGATCGGAAAGGAGGAAGTCGGCAAGACGCCTTACGACAAGGACGATCTGCCTCCCGGCAAGGTCGCGTATGTCTTGAAATATGCCGGTTACGAAGATGCCACGGTGAATGGGACGATCGAGGTGGGGGACAAAGTTTTCACCAGCCACGAGGCGCTCCACAGACCAGCGTCCAAAATAGCGGCCACGAAACCGAAAACCAGTGGCGCCGGCACCAAGACTGGCGGCACCAGTAGCGGCAGATCCACTCCGCCGCGAACCCGCGAGGCACCGAGCGGTCCGCCTGCCTGGACCAAGTATTTGCAATTCATGCCCCGCTAAATTTGAGGGCGGCGCAATATCCGCATTGCGTGTCGGACTATTTTGAAAGTGCCTGGCGCAGGTGGAAGAGCGTCACCGCGCCGATGGTTTGCAGGCTGGCGGGGCTGAGTTTGTCGAGCGTGTCGTCGGCGGTGTGCCAGGCGTTGTAGTCGAAGTCGATGAGGTCGATCGTGGGGATGCGCGCCAGGTTCAGCGGCACATGGTCATCCAAAATCGCGCTGTGATGATACGAGAAGCGGTCGCGCACGCCGAGAGTTTCGGCGGCGGCGAGGATGGCCTTGGTGAGTTCGCCGGGCGTGTCGGCGGAGAGCGTGATCGTGAGGTCGCGGTCGCCGATCATGTCCCAGAGGATGCCGAACTGGAATTGCTTCGCGCGCCCGCTTTCGCGCAGAGTTTTGGCGTAAAAGCGGGAACCGTAGAGGCCGTCCGCTTTCGGGTCGTCGGGCGCGGTGAATTGCACGAGCGCCTCCTCGCCGTCGAAGAAGACGAGTTCGACTTTCGCGGCGAGCGCGGGATCGAGCGCGAGGACGCGCGCGAGTTCCAGCAGCGCGCCGGTGCTCGATGCACCGTCGCTCGCGCCGACAAACTTGATCGTGCTGAAACGCTTCGTGTCGTAGTGCGAGCAGACGATTGCGCGTTGCGCGCCTGCATTTCCGAACCGCGCGATGAGATTCACAAATTTCATCGGACCACGCGGCGTCGTGTCCGTGAATTCCTGCCGCTCGACTTTCCAGCCTGCGGCTTCGAGGGAACCGGCGATGTGCGCGCGGGCCGGCTCGATTTCCGGGGAGCCCGACGGGCGCGGCCCGAATTCGATTTGCCTGCGTACATCCGCGAAGGCGCGCTCGCCGTTGAAGAGTTTCCAAATTTCCGCAGGAGGCGCAGCGACAGAAGCGGGCGGGGGAGTCGCGCTGGGAGACCAGTCCGCCGTCCCTTCGATGCGCGCTTTGCGCCCGCACGCGGAAAACGCGACGAGCGCCGCCAGCGCGGCCGATCTGAAATCTGAAATCTGAAATCTGAAATCCAAACCCCTCACGATTCCTCCGCCCGCAAACCGAGCGCCTCGAGGATGCGCTGCAAATCGTCGTTGCCGTAATACTCGATCTCAATGCGTCCGCGCTTCTCACCGTGATGCACGGAGACGTGCGTGGCGAAATGCCGCTGGAGCCGGTTCTGCACATTTAGCACAGCCGGTGCGAGCTGCGGCGAGCCGGTGCTGTTCTGGCCGCGCTTCGGTTTTTCCACGCCGTTGTTGGCGAAATGGCGGACGACGAGCTGCTCCGCCGCGCGCACCGTGAGGCCGCGCCGGATCACTTCCTCCGCGATGATCGCCTGCTCTTCGTGCGACTTCACGGAAAGCAGCACCTTCGCGTGGCCGACGGAAATCCGACCCTGCGTGAGCCAGCTCTGCACGGACTCGGCGAGATCGAGCAGCCTCATGCTGTTCGCGATGGCCGCGCGGCTCTTGCCGACTTTTTGCGCGATGTCCTCCTGCCGCAGCCCGAATTCCCTCGCGAGCCGCGCAAACGCCCGCGCCTCCTCGATCGCGTTGAGATCCTCGCGCTGGAGATTCTCGATGAGCGCGAGTTCGAGCACGTCTTGATCCGACGCCTCGCGCACGATGATCGGCGCTTCCGCGAGCCCGAGCCGCATCGCCGCGCGCCAGCGTCTTTCGCCCGCGATGAGTTCAAAGCGGTCGCCGCGCCGGCGCACGATCAGCGGCTGAATGATGCCGTGCTGCCGGATGCTTTCGACGAGTTCGTCAATCGCCGTTTCGGTGAAGTGGGTGCGCGGCTGGAGCGGCGACGCGATGATCTCCGCGAGTGGAGTGAGTTGCACCCGCTCGCCGTTTTCGACGGCGAGCGTGGGCGAGACCACGTGCGCCTTGATGAGAGCGCCGAGTCCTTTTCCGAGTGCAACTTTTGCCATAGAAACGCGAACGCTATCGGGCGCTTTTGTGAAAGGCAACATTGCCGCAAAATTCCTTCGCGATAACTTCCGCGCGTGCTTTTTGAAGACATGATCGAGGTGCTCGATCCCGAGCCGCATGACGCCGCGCTGAACATGGCGATCGACGAGGCGCTGCTTCACGCCGCTGCCGCGCCGACCCTTCGCATCTACCGTTGGGCGCGGCCCGCCGTGTCTTTCGGTTATTTCGGAAAATGGGCGGATGCCGCGCAGGCGTTCCCGCATCGTGAAATCGTGCGCCGCTGGACCGGCGGCGGCATCGTGCCGCATGGGGACGACATCACCTACTCGCTCATCGTGCCGCGCGCGCATCCCTTCTTCGGCATGGGGTCGCGGGAAAGCTATTGCGCGATTCACGAGCGCGTCGCCGCCGCGCTGGGCAACGCCACACTCGCGGGAGCCGTCGCGCCGCAAACTTCCGCCGCGTGTTTCGAGAATCCGGTGCTGCACGATGTGCTCGTGGGAAACCGGAAAGTCGCCGGGGCGGCGCAGCGCCGCGCGAAGTGCGGACTGCTGCATCAGGGCAGCATTCAGATCGCCGGTGATCCCGATCGGATCGCGAACGCCTTCGCCTTCACAACACGACGATCTGCCGTTCCACTGAGCACGGACATCATCGCTGTCGCCCTCCGCCTTTCGCGCGAAAAATACGCGACCGAGTCGTGGACGCGGCGGCGCTGATTTGCGCTTTACGCCGGTGCCTGCGGCTGCTGCCCGCCGGGCAGCGAGAGCACGCTCGAACTCCAGTAGTCGATGATGTCGAGCTGGAGAAAACGGAACACGATCAGCAGCGCGTCGTTCAACGGGATGCCGATTTTCTTCGCGATGGCCTGGAGCGATTCCGCCCCGTTCACCGCCGTCGCGAAACGCGCCTCGATGTCATTGAGCTTCAGCTTTTGGATCAACTCATAGCCCTTACGCGTGTAGGCCGGGCTGCCGTTCGGATCGGGGCGCTGCGCACCCATCAGCGCCTCGAACTTGATGTAGCGCAGACTCGCGAGCGTCCAGTTGTCCGGGTCTTCCGCGGAAGCCGGGAAGCTCTTCGCGTAGTCGGGAAACTGCGCCAGTTCCTCGAACTCGAAACTCACGCGGCCCGCCGTCCACAGATTCGAGAACACGCGCTGGCCGTGATCGCGCGTGATCTGCACCACGTCGTCGTGCGGGAATCCGCCGCGCAGCGAGAGGAACAAAAAGATCGGGCATCCCGTCGCCTGCTGCGTCGTCTGCCCCTCGATGATCGTGGCGAGATTCGTCGCGGAAAGAATCACCGGCGACTCGCGGCAGTAGAGTTGAAAGTTCCGCGTCGAGGCGAAAAGGAAGCGTCCCTTCGAGATGAAGAGTTCGATCGGGTAGCGATTCACGTAGAAACGCAGCACGCCCGTGAGCTTGTCGCCGTAAGCCATCTGCAGCGCCGAGCGCAGCGAAAAGAAACCCGTGTGCCCGCTGAAAACCGTCCGCGCCGGATCGTGGAAAAGCATCGCGCGCCGCGGATCGGCGACCGTCTTCGCCTTCCCCAGCGCCGTCGTGCAGACCTCGAGCAGCGATTCCTGCGTCACTGGCTTCGGCAGCACCTTCATTACATTCGAGTAACGCTCCTCAAAATTCTCCGCGGTCCCGTTCGACGCCATCACCACCACCGGCACCTTCGCCGTCGCCGTGTCATTGAGCAGCCTCATGCAGATGGATTCCCCGTCGAGATCGGGCATCGTCTCGTTCAGCAGGATGAGATCGGGCTGCGCAATGTTGAAGCGGTCAAACGCATCCACGCCGCGTTGCGCGACGAGCACATCCACCGCGCCGAAATTTTGCGCCAGCACCATCTCGGTGAGTTTCGAGGCTGCGAGACTGTCGTCGATCACCAGGATTTTCTGAGACATACCGGATTGGATTTTTTGCTAAAGGCGGACGGTGGAAATGTGGAGCGCGCCGGGTGCGGCGGGCGTGGATTGAGGAGCCGAGAGTAAAATCGCGCGCGGTCGTGTCAATCAATCACAAACGGAGCCACTGCCCAAACAACCTGAACCATGCGCGCACGCGGGCAGGAGCGAACGCTCA
>JAYVRQ010000454.1:0-4606 GCA_043776145.1 Chthoniobacteraceae bacterium | reverse complement strand
GCACGCGGCTGCTGATGACGACCTGATGATGCGGCCCTTCGCCGCGCAGCCATTCGCCGGAGTTCGTGAGGATGTTGTGAATGGCCATGCGCGTCAGTGCTCCCTTTCGCTCTCGCGAATCTGGTCGCGAATCTCCGCGGCGGTTTCGTAATTTTCCTCCGACACCGCGAGCCGCAAATCGCGGTGCAAATCTTTCAGCCGCGACTCGCGCTCCAGCGACATCGCGAGCCGGCTCGGCACCTTGCCGACGTGCGCCTCGCCTTTGTGCATTCCCTTCAGCAAAGGCCCGAGCCCCTCCGCGAAAGTCGCGTAACACGTCGCGCAGCCGAGCCGTCCGGTCTTCTTGAAATCCGCCTGCCCGAAGCCGCAGGCGGGACACTTCTGCGTATTCCCGCCGCGCTCCATCTCCTGCGCCGCGCCGAGCCCGAGCAGCAGATCGGCGAGCGCGAAGCCAGTGGGATCGGTGACGCCTTTGTCCTTCGAGCACGATTCGCAGAGGTTCACCTTCTGCATTTTCCCCTCGACGATTTGGGTGAGGAAGACGGTCGCCTGATTGTTTTTGCAAACGTCGCAGATCATTGGGGAAGCGGAGTTCTTGCTTCTTAAATCGGCGTCCCCGTCGTCTGCGTCAACTCCCGGAATCGCGCGATGACGCGGTTCGTTACCACGCCCGGTTTGCCCGTGCCGATGAGCCGTTGATCGAGCTTCACCGCCGCGATCACTTCCGCCGCGGTGCCCGTGAGAAAACATTCGTCCGCCGTGTAAATATCGTGCCGCGAAAGATCGCGCTCGCGGATCGGGATGCCGAGTTCATTCGCGATCTCGAAAACCACGCCGCGCGTGATGCCATCGAGCGCGCCCGCCGTCAGCGGCGGCGTCGAGATCGCGCCGTCGCGCACGATGAAAAGATTGTCGCCCGTGCATTCCGCGACGAGGCCGAGGTCGTTCAGCATCAGTCCTTCCTCCGCGCCGGCCTGAATCGCCTCCACTTTCGCCATCACGTTGTTGAGGTAATTCAGCGACTTCACCTGCGGGCTGAGGATGTCGTGCGAAGGCCGGCGCGTCGCCACCGTCGCCATCGTCAGGCCGTTGCGATACGCCTCTTCGGGATACAGCGAGATCGTCGCCGCGATGATGATGACGGATGACTTCGGACATTTGTAAGGGCTCAATCCCATCGGCCCCACGCCGCGCGTGAGCACGAGCCGGATGTAGCCATCGCGCAGCCCGTTCGCCTTCACCGTCTCGCAAACCGCGCGCGTCATCTCCTCGGGATTGATCGCGACATTCAACAAAATCGCCCGCGCCGAATCGTAGAGCCGGCGCATGTGCTGTTCGAGGCGGAAGACGCGGCCATTGTAAAAGCGGATGCCCTCGAAGACGCCGTCGCCATACAGCAGGCCGTGGTCGAAGACGGAAATCTTCGCCTGTGATTCGGGGACGATGGCACCGTCGAGATAGATTTTGAGTTCCATGCGAGAAGGGCGGGAAGGTGTCAGCGGGTGCGCTGCAAATCAAGCGACCAAACGCCCGTCGTGAATCTCCAGCCGCCGGTCGCCGCGCTGCGCCAGCGCGGCATCGTGCGTCACCACCACGAGCGTCATCCCGCGATCACGCACGAGCCCGAGCAGCAGTTCGACGATCTCCCCGCCCGTTTTGCTGTCGAGATTCCCCGTCGGCTCATCGGCGAAGATCACGCTCGGATCGTTGATGATCGCCCGCGCAATCGCCACGCGCTGCTGCTCGCCGCCGGAAAGCTCCGGAGGCAGATGATGCAGCCGCTCGCCGAGTCCCACGCTTTGCAACGCCTTCTCCGCCGCCTCGCGTTTCACCTTCCCAGCGATCATCGAGGGCAGCAGCACGTTTTCCAGCGCGGTCAGTTCCGGGAGAAGGAAGTAGCCTTGGAACACAAACCCCACGCGCTCATTGCGAATGCGCGCCTGCCGCGCCTCCGCGCCGTCGTAAAGTTTGCGTCCCTCGAAAATCACCTCGCCCGCCTCCGGCCGCTCCAGCCCCGCGAGCGTGTAAAGCAGCGTCGTCTTCCCCGCGCCGGAAGCGCCGACCAAAAACACCGCCTCCCCCGCGCGAATCTCCACGCTGATCCCGCGCAGCACTTCAATCTTCCGCGCGCCGAGCTGAAACGAGCGGCGCAAATCGCGCGCGATGATTTGTGGAAGTGGTGATTGGTTCATCGGGTCTCCGGCTACTGCTTTTCGCGTGTCCTGGCAACCGCGCGGAAAACGTCAGAGAACGATCACGCAAAGGTCAACGATCCGTAACAGCGGCCCGTTTGATTGCGAGCGTGACCATCTGCCATCAGCCACATCGCTGCGACGTGGCGTGCTTTTTTCGTGCATGAGAACGTGACGCTCGGCACCCCGCCCGTGCGGTCCTAACCCGCAAACCTTCACACTTCAGAGTAGAAGCGCGGCAGCGTGTTCCGGGTAGCACGCTCGTCCCGAGTGTTGGTTTTGGCGTCCCGCCAAAACGAACTTTCTTTGACGTCGGATTGGAAACGCGCGCCCATCTTCATTGAACGCTGTTGGAAGTTCGCGAAGGCGGGACGCCTTCGCCAACACTCGGGACGAGCGTGCTACCCGGAGTTCTCCCATCGCGCGTCTTTCGTGCAACGAGTGTGAAATATGCGGTCCTAAGTGTCCGATTTCAGAAGCCGGGCGAATGTGGGGCTGACTAAGGCTGAACTACGTGAACCTCGATTTTTACGAACAGCCGCGTCCCGCCGGCAATCGCGCAGGCGTAGGTTTTGGCCAGACCGTCGCCGGCGGTTTCATAAGCGGGTGTCGCCGGCCAAACGCCGGGGTTTTGACTCACGAAGACGCGGTAAAGCCGATTGGCTTTGCTGTCCCACTGAACAACGAACTCCTTTCCGCTCGCACCATCCTGCATCCACGAATTTGAGATGCGGAAAAGTGAGCGCGGGTCCACGGGACTCAGCCCGGCAATGTATTCCTCGAGGTTCGATTTACCGTCGCCATCCAAATCGCCGCTTGGCTGCATCGCCATGATGCTTCCCGTGAAGTTGCGCTCCCACCAATCCGGCAGGCCATCGCCGTCGGTGTCGATCCACGCCCCGCCCGTATCCAGCAAAAAGACATTTCCCTGCGCCTGGACGACGAAGAGGAAATCGAACACGAGCGGGTTCGTGCCGGCATTGTATTCCTGAATGTTGGTCAGATCGTCGCCATCCGCGTTGCCATTGGCGTTGGCGACGTTGATGGGCAGGCCGTAACGGGCTTCCCACCAGTCGGGCATCCCGTCGCCATCGGTATCGAGCGCGTAGCCGCCGTTGTAGGCTCCCGTGTTCAGGAGGAAGCTCAAGGACGCCAGCGAAACCGGCCCGAGCCAGTCGTTCACCAGCGGATCGGTGTTGGCGTTGTATTCTTCCAAGTTCGTCCGTCCGTCGCTGTCGGGGTCGGCGCCGGCGTTGGCCACCAGCGGATTCAGCCCGTGCGCGATTTCCCACGCATCGGGCATCCCGTCGTGGTCCGTATCCGGCGCGAGTCCGATCGTGTCCAAGGCAAAAAGCGCGGATAGAAGCCAGGCCTCGCCGGAGAGGTCGTTGAGGTTGGGAATGCGCCCGGCGAGATACTCCTGCAAATTGTTCAGGTCATCGCCATCGGGATTCCCCGCCGCGTCGTTCACGAGGCGGTTCAAGCCGTAGCGGACTTCCCACCAGTCGGGCATCCCATCGGAGTCAGTATCCGCGACGAAGCCGAGCGCATAGGCACCCATGTCGGCGAGGAACAAAGTGGATTGACTGGTCGAGACAGCGGGGTTTTCCGCGAGCGTCGGATTCCAGCCACCGTTGAACTCCTGCAAGTTCGTGAGCCCGTCCCCATCGGGATCGGCGTTCGCGTTCGCGACGGCGGGATTCAAGCCGTAGGCAATCTCCCACGCGTCGGGAAGCCCATCGCCATCCTGATCGGGGGCGTCGTTGCGGATGCGAACGGTGAACGGTGCGGATACGGCAAACGCGACCGTGTTCGACTCAAAGACCTGCGGATCGGAGCCTGCGTTGTATTCCTGAATGTTGGTCAGGGAATCTCCGTCGGGATTGCCGCTGGCATCGGCCACGAGTGGGTTAAGTCCGTGAGCCATTTCCCAAGCATCTGGCATCCCATCGCCATCGGTATCTATCCGGGCAACCGCCGTATTGAGCGTGAAGGTATTCGATTCTAACTCGGGCGAACTTTGAGCAAAGGCGTGTGCGCTCAACACGCCGCACACAAGTAGTGCGACAAGATGCCGAGGGTAAGCGCGCCACATAGGGACGTGATCGGGGGAATAGCCGCGTGCTTACGGTGTTGCGCGGCGAATCACACGGAAACCTCCGCAAGGGACGGAACCACCGGGACCGCTATTTTGGGTATAAGAGGTAGTATTGAAAACTGCTCGATTGTTCAGTAAGAGTTGAACGTAGCTGTCGCCTTGATAGCTCCCACCCCGAGCCAGTCGAGTCGATGAAGAATCAAGGAGGTTGTGACTCGCTAGTGCAGCGTAACACAAGAATGGGCTACGGTTTAATTCTTTGTTTTGGGTTCGAGTAAGTCCATTTTATCGGGGTTGCCGTTTTATTGTATTGGCG
>JAYVRQ010000453.1:0-4612 GCA_043776145.1 Chthoniobacteraceae bacterium | reverse complement strand
TTTGATCCATGCCTCGGCGCGCACACCGCGCGCGGGCGCGCTCGCGGATGCTATTCGCCGAGGCGGTTCATCACCGCGGCTTCCATCCGCTCGACGTGTTCCTTGATGCTCGGGTCGATTTCCTTCATCCGCTTGAACATCGCCTTGTTGTAAGCGCGCAGCGCCTTGCGCGATTCATCCTCGGATGGCGCGAGATCGGCCTTGCCGCGCAGTTCTTGAATTTTCGGATCGGCGACCGCCTTTGCCTTGGCTTGATCGTACTTTTGTTTCTCCGCCGCCTCAGCTTCCGCGGTGTCTGTCGAGGGCGGGAAGTTTTGCACCTTGTCACCGCCCGTCTTTTTCGTGCTCTTGATCGTCGGCGGCTTCACGATGGGGTCGGTCGTCTTCGGCGGAAGTTTCTCATCACTCGGCGGCTTCGTTTCCGTTTTGGTGATGGCGGGATTCGATTCGTCCGAATCGGTTTCCGTGATCTTCGGTTTCGTAGTTCGCGGCTTCGTGATTTTTTTCACGGGCTTCGGCGTGGGAGTCGCCGGTTTTGGAGTGGGCGTGGGCGCCGGCTTCTTCTTTCCAAACACGCGCTCCCAAAAACCCGGCTTCTTCGGCACGGGCGTCGCGACGGGAACCGGCGTGGCTTTGACAATCGGCTTGCTCTTGCGCCGGATCGGAGCGCGCCGGACAGGCGCTTTTTCCGTCGGGACGACTGTCTCGACATTGGGCTCGGCCACCTTCGGTTCAGCGGGCGCCGAAGCGTCGGGCGCGGGTTCCTGGGCGAGGGCGAGGGCGGCGGACAGCGCGATGATGGCGAGAGGCGCGAAGCGAAGTTTGAGCATAAATCCGGTGGTGCTTGTTGAAGGGAGGCACCGTTTTTAAGGGCGATTGCGGCGAGTGCAAGCAGCTTCGCAAGCGATGTGGAGATCACGCCGCGAGGTGCCGCGCCTGCCGTTTCGGCGCGATGCGGCGCGCGGCTTTGGGCGGGCGCGTTTTTTCGAGGAAAGGCGGGTGCTCGTTCCGACCGGCGCGGTGCCAGTCGGCGCGCAGGGCGGCCTCGACGGGCGCGCGATCCAATCCACGCTCGGCGGTGAGATACGCGAACAGGCTTTCCGACAACGTCGCGAGCGCGATCGAATGCTGCCGCCCGAGCCGCGCGCCGATCCAATCGCTGAACGCCACGAACGCCTCGAACGGCGAACGCCCCTCCGCCCACAGCAGCGGTGCGCTTTCCACGAAGTTCCCGCTGTTCCCCACCAAATCCCAAAAGCGCGCGAACCGCCGCATCCGCTGCATCGCCGCGAAATCGAGCAGCTTGTTTTGCAAAATCTCGTACGGCGGCTGCGGGCTGTAGATCATCTGCCACCCGGCATCGTGGCGCACGATGGGCGTCCCGCGCAGTCGTTTCAAAATGCCCACCTGAATCTCCTGCGGTCCCAGCGCGAGCAGCCGGTCGAAGCCGCGCCCGAAGCTCGCCATGTCCTCTCCGGGCAGGCCCACGATGAGGTCCGCGTGGACGTGGACACCCGTGTGCTCGCGGAGAAAACGCAGGTTGTCTTCGAGCTTCGCCACGTTTTGCCGGCGGCTGATGTTTTGCGAAGTCGCATCGTCGAACGTCTGAATGCCCACCTCGAATTGCAGCGCGCCCGGCGGGAATTTCGCGATGACTTCGCGCAGCGCCTCGGGCAGCCGGTCGGGGATCATTTCAAAATGCACGAACAACCCGTCGCGCCAGCGTGCGAGGAAAAATTCGAGGATCGCGCGCCCGGTCGTGAGATTCAGATTGAACGTGCGATCCACGAATTTGAACTGCGTCGCTCCCCGCGCGAGCAAGTCGTCCATCGCCGCGAGAAACGGCGCGAGCGCAAACGCGCGCACCGGAATCTCCAGCGACGAAAGGCAGAACTCGCAGGTGAACGGACACCCGCGCGACGCCTCGACGTAAAGCACGCGATGCGCGAGGTCGTGATCCGAGTAAAGATCGTACGGCAGCGCGAGCCGCTCCGGCAGCGGGATTTCCGCGGCGATGATTTTTGGAAGCGGCGTCCCGTTTTCCCCGAGCAGCGCGCGGCAGACTTCCGCAAACTTCAAGTCAGCCTCGCCGGTGATGACGTGATCCGCGAGCCGCACGATTTCCTGCTGCTCCGTCTCGTAGCTCACCTCCGGCCCGCCGAGCACAATCCGCATTTCGGGACGCAGGCGTTTCAGCAGCGCGACCACTTCCGTCGCCGGCGCGACATTCCAAATATAGACCCCGAGCCCCAGCACGCGCGGCGAGCGCGCCACGATCGCCTCGACGATTTCGAGCGGGCGCTGATTGATGTCGAACTCCGCGATGGCCGCGCGCGGACGCAGCTCCCCGAGATTCGCCATGAGATAGCGCAGCCCGAACGCGGCATGGATGTAGCGCGCATTGAGGGTGGCGAGGAGGATGTCCGGCATCGCGGGGATAGTCGCGCGGATTTCCCCGGAGAAAAGCCCGCAAGTTTCCCCTTGCCGCGAAACGCCGAGACTGGCTAGCCTCCCCGACCGTGAACTTCCCCACGGACACTTTGCCTTCCCCTCTCGGGAATTGCGGGCTCTCTTTTGAAAATCCTGCCGCCGATTCCTGCGGCGCAGCTCCCGGCTTCCGATGCGGCGGCGCAGGGTTCCTTGGCACTCGCGCAAGGCGGCGCGGGGACAGCGCGGGAGGGCGTTGGGCGGGCGCGAGGCAGCATGGGAGCAGCACGGGAAAGTTTGGCGCTCGCGCGGGAGGGTTTGGGGGCGGGGCAAAGGGGGGTGGGGCTCGCGCAAGGGAGTTTTGCGGCGGGGCAAAGGAGTTTTGCACTCGCGCAAAATCGTTTTTCCCTGGGGCAGGGCTGTTCATCCCGAGGCATTTGCGACGAATCGCCCGTCCCGCCGCCCGGCGCTGTCCCTTTTTTTAACCACCCCGCAAACCGCCACCGCCTGAAACCACCCCGCACCCATGCCCAAAGCCTCCTTCGTTCCCCGCACCGATTCCCGCCGCCGCCCGTGGCTGAATAACCTCGCCGACCGGCTGCTCCAGACCACGACGCCGAACCTCGCCGGCAAATACAACGTGCCGACCGCGCAAATCACCCAGCTCGATAGCGGGCGCAAGTGGGTGAACTGGGCCTACGACAATCTGACTGGCCTGCGCAATGCCTCGAAAGGGCTCACCGAATTCAAGGATAATCTCTTCTTCGGCAAGGGGGTCGCGGGCAATCTCACCGCGCCCGTCGCGCCCACTTTTTCCAGCACGCCGACGAATACCGGCATCGCGATCGTGCCCGTGGCGGACATCTTCGGGCTCGCGGTTTCCATCGGAAATATGATCAAGGAAAACCCGGTCTATGATCCCGCCGATGGCGAATTGCTCGGGCTCGAAGGCGCCGAGGCGACGCTGCCCGACGCGGCGACGACGAAGCCCGATCTCACGAAGAGCCGCATGGCCAGCGGCGGGCGCGCGGAAGTCGTGTGGGTGAAGGGGCCCTTCACTGGCATCAAGATCGAGGTGGATCGCGGCGACGCGCAGGGGGTGCGTTTTCTCGCGGTGGATACGGAGCCGGATTACATCGACTCCGTGCGCCCGGCGGCGGGGCAGACGGCGATCTATAAATACCGCGCGATCTATCTGCTCGGGGATGAGGAATACGGGCAGTGGAGCGATTGGGTGGAGTTGACCATGCGGGGGTAGGCGGGGCGGCGAAGCGAAGTTCACTTTTCCAAAAGCACACCCCCCAAAAAAACATATCCCAGAACTACGAAAACCAGATACCTCCCCCGCAGTGCCGCGCTCGCGCTCGGTGTCACCTTCGTTACTGCTCTTAACGCCCGCGCGGGGCATTATCTACGTGGCAAACTCCGGCAACAACACGATTGAGAAGTTCACCCCCGGCGGTGTCGGCTCGGTTTTCGCCAACAGCGGATTGAACAGCCCAACGTTTCTCGCCATTACTAACGATTCTGGCGTGCCGCTCAGGCTGGCGAACGGTTATCCCACGCCGGAGCCCGGCACCTTCAGCCTGCTCGCCGGCAGTTCGCTCCTCCTCGCCGCCCGCCGCCGCCGGAGCGCGTAAGTTACTTTTACCATCGTCCCATTTCCGCCCCGCCCGCCGCCCTGCCAGCGCGCGGCGGGGCGGTGTTTTTCCCAGGGGCGAATGAGCACGGCGGAAATTCTACTCGCGCCATCGGCGGGTTTCGTGCAGGTTCCGCCCATGACCGATGAAGTGCGCAGACTGATGCACGCCGAGCCCTTCGTGCCGTTTCTGATTAAGACATCCGACGGGAAACAGTATCGGGTGAAGCATCCCGATTACTTGGCGATCAGCCCCAAGGGTGGGCGGATCACGGTGTATGCCGACGAGGAAACGAGCACGATGTTGAGCGCGCTGCACATGGTCGCCGTGGAACCGCAGGTGCGCCGCACTCGCGCACATTAAGGGTTTCCCCCGCCGCCTTGCCAGCGCGCGGCGGGGCGGAAGGCGGAGGACATTCTTTACGGACCCGCCGCGTGAGGCGTTGAGTCTGGATCATCATTTCGAGCAGGCGGGTTTCACGATGCTGCTGGCGAATCAGTGAGGGTGCCGCCCGCCGGATGAAGTTGCCACGGGTCGCAGGGCGG
>JAYVRQ010000452.1:0-4617 GCA_043776145.1 Chthoniobacteraceae bacterium | reverse complement strand
CGCTCGCTCCACGTGCCGCGCGCTGAGTAGTTTCATCCGACCATGCGACCGTTGCTGTACATCATGCTCGATTGCGCAATCTTTGTCGTGATCGCGATCGCCATGTCATCCCTGTTTCCGTTGGTGAACGTGGCGCGCTCACACGTCATGCAGTCCGCCTCCATCCTCTTCACCGTCCTCGCCCCGCTGCTCCTGTGGCTCGCCTGCCGCCGCGCGGACTCGGAACGCTTTCGCAGTCTCATCCGCCGCGTGCTCGCGATCGGGCTGCTCGTGTTTTCCCTCGCCGGCATCGCCGACAAGATCGCGTCCGGCGGACGGGCCGACACTGCGCTGCCGATGCAGCTTTGCGATTGGGTGCTGTTTGCGGTCACGGCGGCGCTTTGGTCCCGATGGCAGCTTGGTTTTGAACTCGGATATTTTTGGGGACTAGCGGGGACGATGCAGGCGCTTTTCACGCCCGCCTTCGACATGGACGAGACGCCATGGCGGTTGTTCGGATTCTTTTTTTCGCACGCGCTCATCGTCGTGAGCGTGCTGCATTTGCTCCTCACGGAGCGGTGCCGTCCGTGGCCGCGCTCGCTGCTGCGCGTGTTTGTCTGCTCGGAGATTTACGTCGCCGCCGCGCTGCTCGTGAATGCGGCGACCGGCGGCAACTACGGCTTCCTCGCGCACCGGCCCGAACAGGCATCGCTGCTCGACGCGCTCTCCGACACGCACTGGCTTTACGTCGCCGAGATCAACGCGCTCGCGCTCGTGTTTTTCCCAGCGCTCTATCTGCCGTGGTGGATTTTCGACGCGATCAAAGCGCGGCGGCGAACCGCTCCCATTCTTCCGGCTTGAAGCCAGTCACGCCCGCTTTCGCCGTCAGCGCGAACGGGCGCTTCACCAAATTCCCATTCCCTGCGAGCAAGGCCAGTGCTTCCTCCGCGGACATCTTCGGCAGCCGCTCCTTCATGTTCATCGTCTGGTAATCCTGCCCGCTCGTATTGAAGAGCCGCCGCAAATCGCCGACATGGCCGAGCATCGCGCGCAGTTCCGCGACCGTCGGCGGCTGTTCGCGGATCGCGATCACCTCGTGTGCGATTTTTCGCTCCGCGAGAAACTTCAGCGCCTTCCGGCAGGTGTCGCAGTTTTTGTAAGCGAAGACGCGCACGCTCACGTCGCGAGCCCGAGATTGCGCACGATCTCGACGGTCGAGCGCGCCTTGTTCAGCGTGTAAAAATGCAGGCCCGTGACGCCGAATTTCAGCAGCGCCTCGCTCTGCTTGGTCGCGTATTCGATGCCGAATTGTGTCACCGCCTCGTCGTCATCGCCGAGCGCATCGAGCCGCGCGACGAACGCCTCTGGCAGCGCCGCGCCGCACAGCGCGACGAAGCGTTTCGTCTGCCCGCGCGAGAGCACCGGCAGCAGTCCGGGGATGATCGGCACGTTTGCGCCGAGCTTTTTCGTCATGTGATCGTGGAACTCGTAGAAGTCCTCGTTGTCGAAAAAAAGCTGCGTGATGACGAAGTCCGCGCCTGCCGAAATCTTCTCGCGCAGGTAGCCCCAATCGGTGTGCTTTCCCGCCTTGCACGCGATGTGGCCTTCCGGGAAACCCGCCGTGCCGATGCTGAATCCGCCGAGCTTTTTAAGAAATGCGACGAGTTCATTCGAGAACTCGAAGCCGCCTTCGGTCTTGCGAAATTCCCCGCCATCCGGCGGATCGCCGCGCAGTGCGAGCAGATTGCGAATGCCGCGCGCGCCCGCCTCTTTCACGACCTCGCCGAGTTGCGCGGCGGTCGAGTTTACGCATGTCAGGTGCATCATCGCCGTGAGCCCGTGATCGCGCTGGATGCGATCCACGATGCCGAGCGTCTTCTCCCGCGTGCTGCCGCCCGCGCCGTACGTGACCGAGCAATAATCCGGTCGCGCCGCGAGCAGCGCGGGGATCGTTTTTTCAAAAAGATTGCGGTCGCCCTCGTCGGTCTTCGGCGGGAAGAACTCGAACGAAATGGCGGCGCGGCCCTCGGCCCGGCGCTGCTCGTGGATGTCGCGGATGAATTTCATGGGGCGCGCAGTGTGCAGGCTCCGGGCCAGCGGCGGCAAGTTTTCCCCCGCCGCAACTACGGAAGAATCTCGGCGACGGCGATCGCGCGCTCGGGGAAGGCGGCGGGCGCGAGCGTTTCGGTGCGTTCGCGGCGGAAATGCTCGGCGTAACTTTCGCCGACCGGCTGCCGGTACACGTCCACGGCCCGTTCCGCGAGATTCACGATCCAATACTCGGCGAGGCCGGCGCGCGCGAAGGCGCGGAGTTTGGTGGTGGCGTCAAAGCGCAGCGTGCTGTCAGCGACTTCGACAAGGAGCAGGATGTCCTCGGGGCGGGGAAGTTCGCCGGTCTGTTCGACTTCAGGACGCAGCAGCATGATGTCGGGCTGCGGCTCGGAGAAGTCGTCGAGAATCATGGCGTTCTGACAATCGACGAGGCACAAGTCGCCAAATAGTTTGGAGAGACGGTTGTTTAGTCGGCGAACCGAGTTGGCGTGGTGTTTTCCGATGGGGGCCATGAGGATGATTTCTCCGTCGAGCAGTTCGACGCGGTCGTTTTCATCGAGAATGCCGGTCTCGCCGAGCTTGTGATATTCCTCGACCGAAAAACGATAAGTGTCCGCGTGCGCGATCATGCGCGGAGAGTGGCATGGGCGCGCGCGTTTCGCAAGACGGCCCGCGCGTTCCCGCTTGCCGCGCGCGGGCGGACACGATGGAACTGCGCGTGTCATTCCGATGAAGACCACGATCACCGCCGCCGATCTCACCCGCTCCGTCATTTCCGTCCCGCCGCTTTGCCGCGATGCGAATCTGCGGCCCTGCGCGGTGGAGAATGCGAAGCTCATCCGGCACATCGAGGCGGGCGGCGTCTCGACGCTGCTCTACGGCGGGAACGCGAACTTCTACAACATCGCTCTCTCCGAATACGAAACCGTGCTCGATCAACTCGAAGCCGCCGCCGCGCCGGAGACGTGGATCGTGCCGGGCATCGGGCCGTATTTCGGCACGGCGATGGATCAGGCGGCGATCCTCGCGCGGCGAAATTTTCCGACCGCGATGCTTCTGCCGACGGTCGCCGTCAGTGCGCCGGAAGGCGTGCGCGCGGGCGTACTGCGGATCGTCGAGAAACTCGGACGCCCCATCGTGCTCTACATCAAGGACGCGGGCTACGTGACGCTCGACGTGGTGAAATCGCTCGTCGAGGCCGGGGCGATTTCGTGGATCAAATACGCCGTCGTCCGCGCCGACCCCGCGCAGGATGAATGGCTCGCGGGGCTGATGGACACGGTCGATCCGGCCCTCGTCGTCAGCGGCATCGGCGAGCAGCCCGCGATCACGCACTGGCGGAAATTCGGCGTGCGCAGTTTCACGAGCGGCTGCGTGTGCGTGGCTCCGCGGCGTTCGCAGGAAATGCTCGCGGCGTTGCAAGACGGCGACTTCGCGAAGGCGGATGTGCTGCGCGAAAAATTCAACATCCTCGAATCGCTCCGCAACACGCACGGCCCGATCCCGGTGCTGCACCACGCCGTCGCGCAGGCGGGCATTGCCGCGACGGGACCGGCCCTGCCGCTGATGAAAAATCTCGATGCCGGTTTGCAGACGACGATCAAGACGGCTGCCGATGCGTTGCTCGGCTGGAATGCCGCGTAGGCCGGACTATTCCTTCCAAATCTTCTGCCACCACTTCTTGCCGTCGGCATTCTTCGGCGCGTCGCCGCCGAGCTTCATGCGGTCGCGGATTTTTCCGATCTCCCAGTCGGTCAGGGTCGCGAGGGTCGCGGCTTCTTTTTCCTGACGCTCCTTGAGCCCTTCGAGATACTTCGCGGCGGCGGGGCATTTGGCGGCGTCACCTTTCCACGGGTGGCGCAGGACGTAGCGGCCCTGGAAATTTTCGCGATCCTTCGTTTCCTGAAAGACGAGGTCTTCGGGGAAATGCTCGCGGTCGTAGCGCACATGCAGCCGCGTGACGAAGCACTGCTGCGCGCCACCGCCGGGGATGAAACGCCCGCGCTGCGGCTGCGCTTCGTCGTTCACCCAGAAGACGCCGAGCTTGCGGAGTTCGTCGGCGCTGAGCGGTTCGGCGGCGCAGGGGTCGCACCAGTTCATGTCCCACGCGTATTCGGTGAAGAGCACGCGCATGTCCTCCTTCTTCACCTGCTCGGCGAACATCGCCTTGTAGAAGTCGCCGAATTCCTCCTTCACGAAAATCGGGATGTCCTGGCCGCTGGGCAGTTTCACCGTGCGATAGTTGGTCGTCTCGACGCGCCCGTTTTTCGTGAGCGCATAGACGAAAAGCTCCTGCGGGCCGTCGGCGTTCACGGTGCCGAGGCGGATGGGCAGCATGAATTTCGGACTCTCAAACGCGATCTGAATCGGGCGCAGATATGTGAAGCCGAGCGCGGATTTTTTCTCGAGGTTCACCTTCGCGACGAAGAAGCGGACTTTCTGTTTGATGTAGCTGCCGAGCACTTCGCCCGCACCTTCGGGAATCTTGTAGCCGCCTTCCTTGAGCCACGTCTCGAGGCCGTCGCTCTGCTCCGCGCTGAGGATCACGATGTCGTATTCGCCGACGGTGTACTCGGCTTCGATTTT
>JAYVRQ010000451.1:0-4622 GCA_043776145.1 Chthoniobacteraceae bacterium | reverse complement strand
GAAACCAAAACTGCCTCCAGCGAAGCCATGATCCTCATTCAAGCCTCCCGCATCATGCTCCGCAGACTCGCTAAATGACTTTTTACACAGTCTCTGAGCATGGCCGTCCGCGCGGTGCTGGATACGAATGTCGTGATCGGCGCGCACCGTGCGATCCAGCCAAATAGCCCTGCGGCTTGCGGCACGGGCGGAATGTGGCACCGTGCGCGCCTAATATGTGCGGCATCATCGGCTATATCGGCAAAACCAACGCGGTTCCCATCCTTCTCGACGGCCTGCGACGGCTGGAATATCGCGGCTACGACAGTGCGGGCGTGGCCGTGCTCAATGGCTCGGGAATCGAAGTGCGCAAACGCATCGGACGCATCGCGAATCTGGCGGAGTTGCTCCAGCAATCGCCGGTGGCGGGACAGGTGGGAATTTCGCACACGCGCTGGGCGACCCACGGCAGCGTGAGCGATGCGAACGCGCATCCGCATTTTGACCAAAGCGGGAAGCTGGCGCTGGTGCATAACGGGGTGATCGAAAACTATGCGACGCTGCGCGACGCCTTGGTGAAAGAGGGGCACGTTTTTCACTCACAGACGGACACCGAAGTGCTGGCTCATCTGATCGGGAAACACTATGACGCGGCGGGTGGCGAGGCATCGCAGGCGAGGCTGATCGAGGCATTGCGCGTGGCGCTGAAGCAAGTGGTGGGAACGTATGGCATCGTGATGCTGCACAGCGATGTGCCGGATGTCGCCATTGGTGCGCGGCGCGGGAGCCCGCTGGTGCTGGGGATCGGGCAGGGGGAGAATTTTTTTGCGAGCGATGTGAGCGCGGTGGTCGCGCACACGCGGGAGGCTGTTTATTTGAAGGACTACGACATCGCCGCGCTGACGCGGGATCGCTTTGAAATCACTTCGCTGCTCGGCGGGGCGAGTGGGTTCGAGGTGACGAAGGTCGAGTTCACGGAAGCGGATGTGAGCAAGGGTGAGTATCCGCATTACATGCTCAAGGAAATCTTCGAGCAGACGGCGACGATTCAGGATGCGCTGCGCGGCAGGCTCTCGCGCGAGGAGGCTTCGGCGAAGCTGGGAGGCTTGGATATGACAGCTGCAGAATTGCGGACGGTGGAACGCATTATCCTGACGGGATGCGGCACGGCCAGCCATGCGGCGATGGCGGGCGAATATATCATCGAGGCGCTGGCGCATGTGCCTTGCGAGGTCGAGTTTGCCAGCGAGTTCCGATACCGAAACATGCCTCTGCCAAAGGATTCGCTGGTCTTCTGCATCAGCCAGAGCGGTGAGACGGCGGATACGCTCGCCGCCTTGCGCGAGAGTCAGCGCAAAGGGCATCGGACGCTTGGCATTTGTAACAATGTGGCTTCGACGATCGCGCGCGAGAGCGATGGCGGCGTGTATATGCACGCGGGGCCGGAGATCGGTGTGGCGGCGACCAAGTCCTTTACCTCACAAGTGACGATCATGGTGCTGATCGGACTTCTGCTTGGACGAATCAGACATCTAAGTTCCAGCGAAGGCTTGCGGATCATCGACGAATTGGAGGCGATCCCGGAAAAGGTGAAGCGCATCCTGGCGCTCGACGGACACATCAAGGCTGTCGCGCAAAAATATGCGCACGCACAGGCGATGATGTTTCTTGGCCGGCAGTTTAACTACCCAGTCGCGCTAGAGGGCGCGCTCAAGATGAAAGAGATCAGCTACATCCACGCAAGCGGGCATCCGAGTGCGGAATTGAAGCATGGGGTGATCGCGCTGATTACCCCGGAATTGCCGAGTGTCTTCATCGCGCCGGATGATTCGGTGCTGGAGAAAAACCTGTCCAACATTGAGGAAGTTAAAGCGCGCAAGGGACCGATCATCGCCATCGGCACGGAAGGGAACCGCAAGCTGGAAAAGGTGGCCGACGACATCATCACCATCCCGGCCTGCCCGGACTATCTATCGCCCATCCTCACGGCGATCCCGCTCCAGCTTCTTGCCTACCATACCGCGGTGCATCTCGGCTGCGATGTGGACAAGCCGAGGAATCTGGCGAAGTCGGTGACGGTGGAGTAGTTCCAGGATTTTCACAGCGTGCAATTAGCGCGTATCATGGCGCGGCGTGCTTCCAGCCGCCGATCCAAATCCAACCGCGGAGCGCCAACATCTCCGGCAACGCGACGGGGAAAAGATGGCGCTTCGCGAGAAGGTTGGGTCGGCGGCTGGAAGCACGCCGCTCCATGATTTTACTGCCTTGTCACGCGCAGTCGCATGAACTGCATCGGCTGCGCAGTGATGGTGTTCGGCGAAGAGACGGTCACGGTGCTGGTCGTGGCATTGTCCACGAGTTGCGTTGTGGCGGCGAGCAGAGAGGCGGCGTTCCATGTCACGAGGTTGGTGGAAATCTCCACAAGGTAATGGATGTCCACCGCGCTTTGGACGGCGGTGTAACTGAGAGTGGGGTAGCCTCCGGCATTCACATAAGCCGTGGGAAGCGCGTTCACGTTGACGGTCTTCGGATCGAGATCCAGCGCGTACTCGACCACGTTCACGATGCCATCCTTCTCGACATCGGCCAGGTCGCCGCTGATGGCCGGGTTGGCGAGTTCGGTGGCGGTGAAGCGGCTGAAGCGCCAGGCGTCGATGGGTTGATCGTGAATGGTGACGGTCGCGTTGGCATTGGCAAAGGTGGAGGCAAGGCCGGATGCGAGGGTCAAGGTGACGGTCTCATCGCCTTCGGCCAATGAGTCCGAGAGTGGGGTCACAGTGATGGTCGCACTGGCTTGATTGGCCGGGATGGTGACGGAGCCGGACAGGCTTGCATAGTCTGCGCCGACGGCGGCATTCCCACTGACTGTGTAGGCAACTGTTAGTGCGCTCGTCAACGCGCCGGAGCGGGTCACGGTGAAGGTGCCGGGAACGAGTCCGCGCTCCGCGGCATTCGGCGCGGTGGCTGCGATGCTCACGTTGCTAACTGTATTCCATGCCAGCCCATAGGCGATGCCTGTTTGATTGCCGGTGACTTCCAAGGCATAGCGGCCCGGTGGAAGGGTAGTCTCGTATAAGTGCTCGACGTTATCGACGGCGCTGATGCTTTGATCCACGAGCACGCCTTTCGTGAAGCCGCTCGCCGCGTAAATGCGCAACGCCAGGTCGGGCACATTCGATGACGGATTTCCCCACCCAACTGCGAGGGTATCGGCGACGATGCGGTTCCAGGTGAGGACAGCGGATAGTCGCGAGGCGGTGTCCCCCGCCGGGATGTCGAAGAAGTAGAGTCTCGCAGCCGCGGCGGTCGTGTTGTAATCCCAGCCACGGCTGGCCACCGAAGCTATGCTACTGGCCACCTGCTGACCTGCCGCGAGAATGTGGTAGCCATGAAAGACGTTCAACTGGCCCGCGCCGTAGTGGGCATCGAGCGGGCGCGTGGTGGTGCGGCTCCAGTTGGCGAATGGATCCTTCGTCGCACCCGCGAGCAGCATGGCTTTGAGCGTCACGGAATGCTGCCCGGCGGCGGGCGCGTTCTGCCGGAGCAGCGCGCCCGCGGAACTCACGAGCGGCGTCGAAAAGCTGGTGGCTCCCTGCGGCGCGACGACTTCCGGCTTCACCCGGCCCGAGCCATCGACCGTGCTGACGCCGGTGCTGTGCTCCCCGTTCGTGAGGCCGACGGAAATGATGTTATAGGCATTCGCGAGCAGCACCGGGACGCCGCTGCCGCTGCCATTGTTGACCCCGACCACCGCGAGGAAGTCATCGCGCTGGATGATGAAATCGAAGCGCCGCAGGAGTTCGACATCGGTGGCTCCCCCATTGTCCACGGTGCCGATCCAACTGTGATTTTGCACCTTGCGAGTCTCCACGACCGGCGTGCCGGTGGTGCCCGTTTTTAAGACTCCGCCGAAAGCCCAGCTATTGGCGTCATAGACATCAATAGTGCTAACTCCCGGCGAAAGGCTGCTGCCGCTGCCATAGTAATAGACGCCGACCGTGGTCGCATGGCCGGAGACGATGGATGCGCCGGACTTGGCGGTGATCGTTTTACCCGCAAATCCCGAGTAGGTGGTGTCCGGCATGTAGCTGAGGCTGCTGACGGAGGCGCCGGCTTCGATTTGGGAAACACCCACGCCCGCCCCCGTCGGGAGCGCCGCGCCGAGTTCGGCTTGCAGCGCGATGTAGCCAACGTCGTCCAGATAACTCGCGCGCGCCGCCCCCGCCGACAGGAGCCCGCACGCGAGCATTCGCAGGATGCGGGGAGGTGTGGATGCGCGAAGGCGCACGGGGAGAGTCATTGGAATGCCGCACCGTCGATTCTAGTGCGGCGGCTGTCAATCGGGCGGCGAACCGGCGATGCCCGTCAGCCGTAGTAACCGGGCTCGTTCCCGGGCTTCCACTTGATGTTGCAGCCGATGCTCGGGCGCTGATTCGGGCTCACGGGCTGGCCGGAAAGGAGCGCGTCCAGCGCGGCGCGGAGGTCCGCGCCAGTGGCCGTGCCGCGACCGGGGCGCGAGTCGTCGAGCTGTCCGCGATAGATGAGGCGGCGGTCGGGGCCGAAGAGGAAAAAGTCGGGCGTGCAGGCGGCGGTGTAGGCTTTGGCGATGGCCTGCGTTTCGTCGAAGAGGATCGGGAAAGTGA
>JAYVRQ010000450.1:0-16913 GCA_043776145.1 Chthoniobacteraceae bacterium | reverse complement strand
TGGCTGGATGGGCGGAAGCTTTCGCCGGGAGAAAAGGACGCGCGGATTCCGGTGCCGTTCACCGCGCAGCCGGGGCGGCGTCCGATCGTGCTGGCGAGCGCGGATGGCACCTTCGCGAGCCTCGCGAATTTCGAGCATCACGCGGAGGAATACCGGCTCGACGCGCAGTTCCACATCGAGCGCGAGCAACTGCTCGGACGTCGCGATGCCACGCTCGCGGTGCGCACGGCGCTGCTGCTCGGCGATGCGCGGATCGCGCTGGAGCTTTTGCAGGATGCGAAGCTCACGATCACTTCGGTAACGCTCGATGGCATCACGACGACGAGCGAGGTCAAATCGCCGAAACTCGCGGCGGAGAAAGTGTTCACACACACCTTCAGCGTGCCGGAGCGGCTGGCGAAACTGACGGTGACGCTGATCGGAAAGGTCGATGTGCTCAGCAAAGGCGGCGGGAAAAGTGAACTGACGGCGTCGCGCTCGTGGAGCATCAACGGCATCGACGCGACCGAGCAGACTTTCAACGGGCATTTGAGTAAATTCGACGACAGTTACGTGTTTGAGTTGCTTGGGAAAAATGGAGAGCCGCTGTCAGACCGCTCGGTGGTTTTTCAAATTTCACGCGAAGGGTTCGGAGTGAATCAGAGCATCCAGTTACGTACCGACGAGAAGGGTCGGGTGGCGCTTGGAAAACTCGAAGGCATCGCTTCGGTCGTTGCGAAAGTGATCGAGGACCGCTGGCATCGTTGGGAGCTTGATGAGTTCGCGCGGACATGGCCGGGAATACTTCATGCAAAGTTGGGGGATGTGGTGCGCATCCCTTGGGTCGGTGCGCTAGCAGCGGATACGCTCTCGTTACTGGAGATACGCGGCGGCGAATTTGTAAGCGACCAAACGGCGGCTGTGAAGGCTTCAGCGGGATTTCTGGAGATCAACGGACTGAAGCCGGGTGACTACACGCTCCGCATTCGCGACGAAGGTATTCACAAGGTCGTAATCCGAGTGACGGCAGGCGATCAGATGGGCGGATGGCTGCTGTCGCCTAATCGTTCGTTGGAAGTGCGCGAAGGTGCGCCGCTCTCGGTCGAATCGGCGAAAGTTGATGACGGCAGCGTAGTGATTCAGCTTCGCAATTGGAACAAGTTCACGCGTGTTCATGTAGTGGCGTCGCGGTTCCTTCCAGGAAAAGGACTCTTTGCCGGGCTCGCGAATTTCACGCGCTTCGGTCCCGCGACGATGACGCCAGACCGGTTGCCAAACCTCTTTGCGGGTGGTCGCGAGATTGGTGACGAGTATCGCTACATCTTAGAACGGCGCTATGCGCAGAAGTTTCCCGGTAACATGCTTTCCCGGCCGGGTCTGCTGATCAATCCGTGGGAGAAACGTTCGACCGATCTGGAAGCGCAGGAGCAAGCGGCGATGCAGGCACCACCTTCCGCGCGTGGAGGTCGCGCGGGAGGGGCGCAGATGCCGAGCGCAATGGAGCCAGCCGGTGCTCCTGGAACGCTGGAAAAGTTTGGCCAAGATCGCAACATCGACTTCCTCGCGGAGGCCGCGCCGGTGCTTTACAACCTCGTGCCCGATGAGAAAGGGATCGTCCGGGTTCCGCGCAAGGCGCTGGGGGATCGGCAGCAGGTGCAGGTTTATGCGGAGGATTTGAGCAGTGCGATTTGGAGCACGTTCACGCTCGCGGAGGTGCCGACGAAATTTCAGGACTTGCGGCTGACGCGAAATCTTGATCCGGCGAAGCCTTTCACGGAGAAGAAGGAAGTGACGGTGCTCATGACCGGCGGCGCGCTGACTCTGAACGATGTGCTAACTAGTGAGATGGAGAGCTATGACACGCTCGGAGGAGTTCACGCACTTTTCACGACGCTGAATGGCGATGCGAATCTCGCGAAGTTTGCGTGGGTGCTGCAATGGCCGTCGATGAAGGACGAGGAGAAGCGGGCGAAATACAGCGAGTTTGCGTGTCACGAATTGAACTTTTTCCTGAGCCGGAAGGATGCGCCGTTCTTCGCGAAAGTGGTGCAGCCGTATCTGCGCAATAAGAAGGACAAGACCTTCATGGATGACTATCTGATCGGCGCGGACTTGAAGCGTTATCTGGCGCCGTGGGCGTATGCGCGGCTGAATGTGGTGGAGCAGACGCTGCTGGCGCAACGGCTGCCGGGTGAGTCGGCGAATACGGCGCGGCATTTGCGCGAGCAGTGGGAATTGCTGCCGCCGAATCCCGAGGAGGACGATCAGTTGTTTGAGACGGCGTTGCGCGGGCGGGCGTTGGAGGAATTCGATTCTCCGGAGATTCCGCAGTTAGCTGGGGCTGATGCGATAAATGGTGCGGCGAGTTTTCGCAGAGCGAAGGGTGAGGCGGAGTCTCTAGCCGCACACGCACTCGCGCCAGCCGCTGAAGCTCCGGCGGCACCAGCGCCTGCCGCGGCGGGAAAGCCGGTGACGGCGATGGCGGCGGGACGTTTGATGGTGCGCGAAGAATTGGCGCGCGACAAAGACGCGAAGTCAGTCGCGCTCGGATTGGAAAGTAAGCTGGAAGAAGTGGACGCGCTCAGTGTTGGCGAGAAGCGGAAGTCGGCAGGGGGCAAGGTGCCCGCGCTCGGCGACACGCCAGTAATCGGACAGCTCTTTTTTTCAATGGACGAAGCGAAGCAAATGCGCGGGATTGCCGTCGAGCAGGCTTACTTCCGCAAGCTCGGGCCAACGAAGGAATGGGCGGAGAATAACTATTACCAACTGCCGATCGAAGATCAGGACGCGGAACTCGTGACGATCAATGCCTTTTGGCGCGACTTCGCGGCTTGGGATGGCAAGGCGCATTTTCTCTCCGCAAATCTCGCGGAGGCGCATCGCAATTTTACCGAGATGATGCTCGCGCTCGCGGTCCTTGATTTGCCTTTCGACGCCCCGAAGCACACGACGAAGAGCGAGAAGAATTCCTTCACGCTCACGGCGGCGGGGCCGGTGGTCGTTTTCCACAAACAGATCAAACCCGCCGACGCGAAGCCCGAGGGCGCGCCCGCGCTGCTCGTGAGCGAGAATTTTTTCCGCCACGGCGATCGCTACCGGCAGGAGGGGAATGAGAAGTTCGACAAATTCGTGACCGATGAATTTCTGAGCGGTGTCGTGTATGGCGCGCAGTTAGTCATTACCAATCCCACTTCAACGCCGCTAAAGCTCGACTTACTTACCCAGATACCAAAAGGCGCGCTGCCAGTGCTCGGCAGTAAGGCAACGCACAGCCGCTTCGTGCGCTTGCAGCCTTACACCACGCAGCAACTCGAATATCATTTCTACTTCCCCGCGCCGTCCGCGCAGGACGCGGCGTTCCCGCATTTCCCGATAAACGTGACACTCGCGGGGAAAAGCGTGGGCGCGGCGACGGCGACGACTTTCAAAGTGGTGCGGCAGCTTTCGCAGGTGGACAAGGCGTCGTGGGATTACCTCTCGCAATACGGCACGGACGATGAGGTGTGGGCATTCATCGAGCAGGGAAACATCGAGCGACTGGACCTCGAACGCATCGCGTGGCGCGCCCGGAAGAGCGTGGATTTTTTTCGCAAGCTGATCGCGACGATGGAAAAGCGGCATCTGTATAGCGATGCAATTTACAGCTATGCGGTCGTTCACAACGACAAGGCTAGTCTGCGTGAATGGTTAAAACATCGTGATGATTTCCTAACTCAATGCGGTGCGTGGCTGGATACGAAGTTAGTGAGCATCGACCCGATTGAGCGGCGTGCTTATGAGCATCTGGAGTATTCGCCGCTGGTGAATCAGCGCACACATCGACTCGGCGCGGAGCCGAAGATCGCGAACCCCGTTTTCCGCGGGCAATATCAGCACCTGCTGGATATCCTCGCCTACAAGCCGACGCTCGCGGCGATGGATGACATGAGCGTGGTGTACTATTTGTTTTTGCAGGATCGAATCGAGGAGGCGCTGGCGCGTTTCCACAACATCCCGGCGGAGTCGCTGCCGGTGAAATTGCAGCACGATTATTTCCGCACATACACCGCTTTCTACGAAGAGAAGCTGGCCGACGCACGCGCGGTCGTGGCGCAATACAGCGACTATCCCGTGGACCGCTGGCGCGCGCTTTTCGCCGAGGCTGGTGCGCAGCTTGATGAGATCGAAGGCAAGAAGGTCGCGCGTCCCGGCGACAAACCGGATCGCGAAAAACAGCAGGCGGAACTCGCGGCGAGCGAGCCGTCGTTTGATTTCAAAGTGGAGAACCGGACGATCGCGCTGACGTGGAAAAATCTGCGTGAGGTGACGGTGAACTATTACCTGATGGACCCGGAATTTCTGTTCAGCAGCAGCCCGTTCGTGAGCGAAGATCCGGCGCGGTTTTCGATCATCAAACCGACGCGCACCGCGACGGTGGCGCTGGAGGACGGAAGAGACGCAAAGGACATCCCGCTGCCGGGAGAATTTGCGAAGGCCAACGTGCTCGTGGAAATCTTCGGCGCGGGCCAGCGCAAAGCGCAGGCGTATCATGCGAACACCTTCAAGCTCACGCTTTCGGAAAGCTACGGGCGGATCGAACTGCGCGACCAGACCGCTGACAAGCCGGTGAGCAAGGCTTACATAAAAGTCTATGCGCGCCTGAAGAACGGCACCGTGCGCTTTTTCAAAGATGGCTACACAGATCTGCGCGGGAAATTCGACTACGCGAGCCTGAACAGCAGCGACAACGCGACGCCCATCCCGATGCCGCGACCCGCCGATGGCAGCCGCGACTTCCAAATGCTCCGCCCCAACGAACTCAACGAAGTGGAGAAAATCGCGATCCTCGTGCTGAGCGAAACGCATGGCGCGGCCGTCCGCGAAGTCGGCCCTCCGAGGGAGTGAATCCGGGTAGCACGCTCGTCCCGAGCGTTGGTTTGAGGCGTCCCGCCTCAACGAACTTTTTTTCGAGGTGGATCGCAGGGAAAATGATCGCGCTTTTGAGTTGCGAACGCACTGTGAAGTCCACGGAGGCGGGACGCCTTCGCCAACACTCGAGACGAGCGTGCTCCCCGGAGTTCGCCGTCTGCGTTCTTTACAATCCGGCGACTTCCCAGCCTTTGCGATAAGCACGGCGGACGAATTGGTTCGCTTCCGCTGTGTTCGGGAATTTCAGCGCGGCGGCGTCCCAATCGAGCGTGGTCATGGGGAAGCGGGTGGCGACGGAACCCAGCAAGACGGCTTCGGTGAGCGGGCCTGCGTAGTCAAAATTCGCGCCCGGTTTTCCCTGACCTTGCACGGCGTTCACGAATTGCAGCCAGTGATCCTCGCCGTCTTCGGTGTCGAACTTTGCGTCCTTCGCATCACCGAAGAGTTTGGGCTTCGCGATGTGCGGGAGCAGCATCACGCCCTTCGTTCCGATGAAGATGCTGCCCTGCTCGGGCAATCCCTTTTTCTTTTTTCCGTCATCCTGTGGCGCTTCGATTACGAGTTCTTGAATTTCGGCGGGCGGGCGTTGTTTGCCGTCGTACCACGTCACCGCGACCGTCTTCGCTTCGGTGAATTCCGTTCCCGGAAACACGTAGCGGATGATCGCGTCCGTCGCCCACGAGTGCGCGTTGGGCGCGGCTCCTTCGCTGCGGACGGTGATCGGTGCGGTGAGCGCGAGGGCTTTGAAAACGGGGTCGTAAATGTGGCAGCCCATGTCGCCAAAAGTGCCGGTGCCGAAATCGAGCCGACGCCGCCAGTTTCCCGGATGATACCAGTCGCCGCCGATGAACGGTCGCTCTGCCGCAATGCCGAGCCATTTGTCCCAATCGAGCCCATCCGGCACCGGGTCCGTTTTCTCCGGCATCTCGCCGGTGTCGCCCCACGTCTTGTTGCTCCAAGTGTGGACCTCCTTGATTTTCCCGATCGCTCCGGCCTGCACCATCATCACGGCGGTGCGGTACTCGGTGCTGTTGTGAATCTGGATGCCCATCTGCGTCACCAGCTTTTTCTCGCGCGCGAATTCGGTGAGGCGGCGCGTCTCAAAAATGTCGTGCGTGAGCGGCTTCTGCCCATAGACGTGCAGGCCGCGCTGCATCGCGCTCATGCCGATGGGCGCGTGCATGTGGTCGGGCGTCGAGACGTTCACGGTTTGCAGATCCTTCTCCTTGTCGAGCAGTTCGCGGAAGTCGGTGTAGATGCGGGCGTCGGGAAAATTTTTACGAAACTCCGCGGTGCGTTTTTCATCCACGTCGCACGCGGCGACGACTTCGATCGCGGGATGTTTCGCGATGGCCGTCACGTCGGACCAAGCCATGCCCGATGCGCCGAATGTGGCGTGGTGGATTTTGGCATTCGGTGATTGCGCGAGCATTCCTCGGGTGATGAAGGGTGCGGCGGCTGCGCCGGCGGCGAGTTGCTGGAGGAAGGTGCGGCGGGTGTATGGCATGGGTCTTGGGTAATGTGGGGGCGGCGCTCCGGGCAAGAGCGCGCTGCGGAATCGCGGCGGGGGCACCGCGGAAACAATCTGCGACGAGGGCGTCGCAGCCACTCGCTTGCACCGTGCGGTATGCTCCGCCGATGCCACTCCCATTGACTCCCGCCGTCTTTCTCGATCGCGACGGCACGCTCATGCACGACACCGGATACGTCGGCGATCCTGCGCTCGTGGAAATTTATCCCGGTGTGCCCGAGGCGCTCGCGCGCGTGAAGGCGCGGGGATTCAAGACGGTGATCGTCACGAATCAGAGCGGGATTCAGCGCGGGTATTTCACCGATGCGGATTTTCACAAAGTGCAGGCGCGGTTCGAGGAATTGATCGGGCCGGGGCTGATCGACGCGGTGTACTATTGCGCGGAGCATCCCGACGCGGCGACGGAGCGGCGCAAGCCGGGGCCGGGGATGCTGCTGGAGGCGGCACGCGATCATGGGCTCGATCTCGCGCGCTCGTGGATGGTCGGTGATCGCGCGGGTGATGTGGAAGCAGGCGTGCGCGCGGGGGTGCGCGCGATTCTCGTGCGGACGGGCGAGGGTGCGCGGGCGGACGGCGCGGGAGCGGTGCATGTCGCGGCGGACTTTGCGAGTGCGGTGGATTTTATTTTGGGAGAGGGCGCGGTCGCAAATTCCGAGTAGCACGCTGCCGCGACGCGCGGAAATCCACGCTCCTACTAAGAAATTAGTTGACGCACTACCAACTTTTTAGTATTTCGTGCTCCATGCCTCGCAAATCGCCTCCCGATCCGCAGCCGCCACGCCCGACCGACGCCGAACTCGCGATCCTCCGCGTGCTGTGGCGGCGCGGGCCGAGCAATGTGCGCGAGGTGCTCGACGGGGTGAACGCGGCGCGGCCCGAGCCGCTCGCTTACACGACGGTACTGCGCTTTCTCCAGATCATGACGGGCAAGGGACTCGTCTCGCGCGAGGACAGCGAGCGCAGCCATGTGTATGCGCCCGCGATTCCCGCCGAGCGCACGAAAAAACAAATGGTCGGCGACCTTCTCGAACGCGCGTTTGGCGGGTCGGTGCAGGAGTTGGTCGTGCAGGCGCTCGGGGCGCGCAAAGTTTCCGCCGCGGAACTCCGCGAAATCAAAAAGCTGCTCAACGAACTCGACAAATAAAACGGCATGAACACGTCCCCTGAATTTTTCACCGCGCTCGCCGAACGCCTCGGCTGGGCGCTGCTTCATTCACTCTGGCAGGGCGCGCTCGCCGCCGCCGTGCTCGCTGTCGCGCTGCGCGTTTTGCGCGGGCGTCCGGCGGCGCGACACGCGGCGTGTCTGCTGGCGCTGCTCGCGCTCGTGATCGCCGTCGCGATGACTTTGGCGCATCAACCGGTGGTTTCGATCAAAGCCTCTGCATCGCCGAATCGTCCGGTTTCCCAAGCAACGGTGGTTTCCCAACCACCGGAACTCGCGGTCTCGCGAAGCGGCACTCTTTCCCCGCGCCGCGAAAGTGAGCCGCTGCGCTGGCGTGGGGATTCGGTGGTTGGGAAACCACCGTTCCGTGAACGCATAGAGCCGTTGCTTCCCTGGATTTCCGTGGTGTGGATACTCGGCGTCGCGCTGCTGTCGCTGCGGCATTTCGTGGGCTGGCGGCGTCTGTGCGCGCTGCGGCGGAGCGGGGTGAAGGCGCGGCCGGAATTACAGCGGAAGTTTGCGCGGCTGCTGGAAAAGTTCGGACGCAGCGCCGCTGTGCGTTTGCTGGAATCGGGCGAGGCGGCGGTGCCGATGCTCGCGGGTTTGCTGAAGCCCGCGGTGCTGCTCCCGCTGCGTGTCATCACCGGTCTGCACGAAGATGAAGTCGAGGCGATCCTCGCGCACGAACTCGCGCATCTCGTCCGCCGCGATGCGTGGAGCCATCTCGCGCAGGTCGCGATTGAGACGCTGCTTTTCTATCATCCCGCCGTGTGGTGGATCGGGCGCGTCGCGCGTCAGGAGCGGGAAAATGCGGCGGACGATCTCGCGCTCGCGGTCTGTGCCGACCGCCGCGTCTATGCCGGCGCGCTCGCGCATCTCGCGGAGATGCACCTCGGCTCGCAAGCCGCGCTGGCCGCGACCGGCGGAAGTCTGCTCGCGCGCATCCGCCGCATCGTGCGCCCCGCGCCTGCGGAATCTTCCGCGAGCGGCTGGAGCCTCGGCATCCCCGCGTTGCTCACCGTCCTCGCGGTCACCGCGATTATTCACGCGCACGCGGACGATGCGAAGCCAGTCGATGCGGTCGCCAAACCGAACGCGAAGGAACTTGCGCAGAAAGCCGCCGCCGACGCGAAACAGTGGCTGGCAGATGCTTTCCAGCTTGAAGACAAAACGAAGCGCGAGGCGGCAATCGAAAAAATTCGCGCAGCAATGACAAGTGGAAACGCGGGCGACGCTCGTGCGGGCGTGACGGCGTTTGTGGGACTCGGGCCGGTCGAATTCGACAAGGCATCGTTTCGCCCGGCGGTGCGTACTTTGCTGAAATCGGAAGACCCAGCCACCCGCGCGGCGGCTGCGAGCGCGATCACTTTGACCGGCGCGGACCCCGAGGACATCGAGCGCGTCCTCGCCCTCGCCGACGATCCCGCGCCGGAAGTGCGGCAGGGCCTTTCGTGGATCATCGCGCAGCTTCACAAAAACGATCTGACCGCACGCGCCGGAGACGCTGTGCTAAAGCTGCTCGCGGGGAATGAACGCGCGCAATTGCGCGAGGGGTTGCGCGGCATCTGGGGCGCGAAATTTTCGCCCGCACTGGAAGCGCGCGTGGTCGAGCTTTCGCAAAATCTCGAAGACACCAACGGCGTGGCCTACGACGCGATGTATTTTGCGCTGAGCACGCAGGCGAACAAGAGCGAGGCAAGCGTGAAACGGCTCATCGAATTGCTGGCGCATCAAGACACCGGGAACGTCGCGGGCCGTTGCGCGTGGGGTTTGCAGCAAGGCGTCGATCGCGCGCAGTTCGCGCTCGTGGGGGATGCGATGGTGAAGGTGATCGAGTCCCGCAGCGACGGCTATTTGCGGAACAATGCGCTGCGCTGTCTGCGCGCCTATGGCAACGCTGCGCAGGCTCCGGCGCTCAAGGCGGTGCTCGCGAAGCCGGGCGTAACGGGCGATTTGCGCAAGACTCTGGAGGAAACGCTGACGGCGCTGGAAGCGCGGCCGGTTCCGGGGGCGGAGCCATTGGAGAAAATCGCTGCCACGCCTGTTCCGGCACCGCCAGCGACGGTCGCAAAGGCTGCGGAGAAGCCGGAGATCGAAGTGGAATGGAAAGGCCAATGGTGGCCCGCGACGGTGCTCAAAAAAGACGGTGGGAAGACGCAGATTCATTACACCGGTTACGGTGCTGAGTGGGTCGAGTGGGTGACGGCGGAGCGCATTCGTCCGCTGAAAACAAACGCCGCTGCCGAGCAGGTCGCGGAGACCGGCGTGGTGCAGGTGGAAAACAACGACTCGCTTCTTTGGAACGGCGAGCAAATTTCGCTGGAATCGCTGCGTGAAAAACTGAAGTCGCATGTGAACCGGAAGGCGGACTTCGCGGTCGTCGTCCGATCCAGCAAGGATGTGAATTATCAGTCAGTGGTGAAAGTGCTCGATCTTTGCCGCGAAGTGAAAGTGACGAAGGTGGCTTTTGCCACCACCGCCACCGAGCCTGATCCGAAGGTCGCCGAGCAGGAGCGGACTGCGAAGTGGGTGGAGAAAAACCGGCAGGCGGCGCGGGTGCGGGCAGCGGAGGACAAGCAGCGATACACCTTCGAGCAACTCGGGGAAATCGAGACGCTTTACCAAGTCGCGAACACGAAGGGCAAACGCAGTCCGGAGGCGCGGGCGAGTTTGAAGACGCTGCTCGAAAAATACGGCGAGGCGAATCGCACGGGCTGCGCGACGCTGTATCTCGGGCAGGCGAGCGAGGGCGCGGAGCGGCTGGAATATCTCACGCGCGCGGTCGAAAAATTCAGCGACTGCTATTACTTCAATGGGTGCCAGGTCGGCGGCTACGGACGCTACGTGCTCGCGCTGACGCTTTGGGAAAAAGGCGAGAAGGACAAGGCGCGGGCGCTGTTCGCGGAGTTGAAGACGACTTACAAGGACGCGACGGATCATCGTGGAAAACCGATGGGTGAAATCGCGGAGGCGGTGGAGAAGGAACTCGCGGCGAAGGAGTGATGCGGCGTGGCGGGACGCGCGCTTTCCCGCTTCGATGTTCGGGGTTGGATGTTCGCGGTTTGGCGTTCATCCTCCGGGCATGATTATCGGCGTCCCTAAAGAAATTAAGCAGCAGGAAAACCGCGTCGGACTTCTCCCGTCCGCTGCTTATCAACTCATCAAGCGCGGACATCGCGTGCTCGTCGGCGCGGAGGCGGGCATCGGCTCGGGCTATCCCGATGAGGAATACAAAGTGGCGGGCGCGGAAGTGCTCGCGGAAAATGCGGACGTGTATGCACGCGCGGAGATGATCGTGAAAGTGAAGGAGCCGCTCCCCGCCGAATACGCGCTGCTGCGGAAGGGGCAGATTCTTTTCACCTATCTGCATCTTGCGGCGGGCAGGACGCTCACCGATGCGCTGCTCGCCTCGGGCGTCACGGGCATCGCGTACGAGACGGTCGAGGTGAATCGCCGGCTGCCGCTGCTGGAGCCGATGAGCGAGGTCGCAGGGCGCATGTCCATCGTCGTCGGCGCGCATTATCTCGCAAAACATTTTGGCGGAAAAGGCGTGCTGCTCGGCGGCGTGCCGGGCGTGCTGCCGGGGCGCGTGGTGGTGATCGGCGGCGGCACGGCGGGCGTGAATGCGGCGCGCATGGCCACGGGGCTCGGCGCGGACGTGACGATCCTCGAAGTCGATGTCGAGCGGATGCGTTTCCTCGACATCACGATGCACACGGCGCACACGCTTTACTCCAGCCACGCGCATCTCCTCGAACTGCTGCCGACAGTCGATCTGCTCATCGGCGCGGTGCTCGTGCCGGGGGCGAAAGCGCCGAAGCTCATCACGCGCGAAATGCTGAAGGTGATGAAGCCGGGGAGTGTGCTCGTCGATATCGCCGTGGATCAGGGCGGCTGCGCCGAAACCACGCGCCCGACCACGCATCACGATCCGATTTTTGTGGAGGAAGAAGTGACGCACTACTGCGTGGCAAACATGCCCGCTGCCTACGCGCGCACGGCGACGCAGGCGCTCACAAATGTCACGTATCGCTACGTCGAGTTGCTCGCCGATCACGGAGTTCCCGGCGCGTTCGAGCGCGATCCGAATCTGCTCGATGGGCTGAATGTGTTCGCTGGAAAAGTGACTTTCCGCGGCGTCGCCGACGCGCACGGCCTTCCGTTTTCCGAACCGGCGGAGGCGCTGCGGGGATAGTGATCGCCACCGGCAGCGCGGAGTTTCTGTGCATCGGCCATCGCGGCGCGGCCGGGCATGAGCCGGAAAACACGCTGCGCTCGATCCGCCGCGCGCTCGAACTCGGCGCGCACGGCGTCGAGATCGACGCGCGGTTCATCGACGGCGAATTGATCGTCCTGCACGACCACCGCCTCGAGCGCACGACGAACGGGCGCGGTTCCGTGGCACGGCAGCGCCTCGCGCATCTGCGCACGCTCGATGCGGGAAAAGGCGAACGCATTCCCACGCTGCGCGAGGTCTTCGAGACCGTCGATCGCCGTGCGTTCATCAACGTCGAACTCAAAGGCCGGCGCACCGCCGCGCCTGTGCAGGCGCTGATTTGCGAGTTTCTCGACGGGCGCGGATGGAGCGCGGAACACTTCCTCGTCTCCTCGTTCCACCGGCGAGAATTGCGCGCGCTCACCGATCCGCGCATCCGCATCGGCCTGCTGCTGACCAAGCCCACGCCGCTCTACCACGTCAGCGCCCGCCGCGTCCGCGCGTGGTCGGTGCATCCGGCGGTGCGTTTTACGACGGAGCCGTTCGTCGCCGACGCACATAGGCGCGGGTTGAAGGTCATGCCTTACACCGCAAACACATTCGACGACATCGCGCGCATCCGGGCGACTGGAGCGGACGGCGTCTTCACCGATTTTCCCGAGCACATCATCCAAAATCCATGAACCATCTCCTCTGTTCCGCAGCGTTTCTCCTCCTGCTCGTCGCCGCGACCGCCGCGCCGGTCACGGTCGTCTCCGAGACTGCGCCACCCGCCATTCAGCCACAGCTCAGCGTCGCGCCGGATGGCGCGATCCATGTCGTGTTCGGACGCGGCAGCACCATCTTCCACACACAGTCGCGGGATGGCCGCGCATTTTCTCCCGCAGTGAAAGTGGGCGAAGTGGAAAAACTCGCGCTGGGAATGCGGCGCGGGCCGCGAATTTGCGCGGCGGAAAAAACGCTCGCCGTGACGGCAATCTCCCACGCCGACGGGATGCTCCACGCCTGGACTTCCGCCGACGGCGGCGCGACGTGGAACGCCGGCCCGTCCATCAACACCGCCGCGAATTCCGCGCGCGAGGGGATGCACGCGATGGCGGGCGACGGGCGCGGACTGATCGCCGTCGCATGGCTCGATCTTCGCAACAAGGGAACCGAACTTTGGAGCCGCGTCTCCCGCGATGGCGGGCTCACCTGGCAGCCCGAGGTGCGCGTTTATGCGTCCCCCGACGGGCATGTTTGCGAATGCTGCCAGCCGTCGGTCGCGATCGGCCCACGCGGCGAAGTCGGCGTGATGTGGCGGAACTGGCTCAACGGCTCGCGCGATCCGTGGCTCGCAGTCAGCACGGATGGTGGCGTTACCTTTCCCGATGCGAAAAAACTGGGCGCGGAAACGTGGAAGCTGAACGGATGCCCGATGGATGGCGGCGCGTTTGCGTTTGCCGCGACAGGCAAACCGCTCGCTGTCTGGCGGCGCGAGAAAACTGTTCACGCCGGCGAAGTCGGAGCCGTCGAAATGTCACTCGCGCAAGATGCGGCGCAGCCCGTCGTGACCTTTGGAAAAAACGGCGCGGCCTACGTCTGGCAGCAGGATGGCGGGCTCATGTTCCAGCGCGGCGCGGGCCCGGCGATCCGGCTGGCGGACGATGGCTCATTTCCGGCCATCGCCGCCAGCTCGGACGGCAAACTGCTGATCGTGTGGGAATCCCGAAAGTCTCCCGGCACTATCCATTTCGACGCTCAGACTTTCACGAAGTAGCGCACGAGTGCGACTGCGCGGCTGTGGTTCAGAATCCGGTAGCGCCTGTGAAGATGATGTGCCGTGTCACGACGATGGTATTGCCAGCAGTGTCGGAGACAAAGAGCTCGATCGTGTTTTCGCCGTCCGTGAGTTGGAGGCCATCGACGGTGAATTCCGGGGCGAGCGGCGGTTCCTCCGTGTCGTCGCCGTCGGTGAATTCCGCGAAAATCTGATCGGTCACATCTTCACCGTTGAGCAGCACTTTTGAAAGCGTGAGCGATGACGCGGCATCGACGTTGTCCGTCGCCGTTCCCGTCAGCGTGGGGAATTCCGAATCCACCTCCGAACCCTCCGCGGGATCGAGCAGCGTCACCTCCGGCGCGACCGTGTCGTAGAAGCTGACGGCCTGGAGCGAATAGAGATCGAAGGATTGCGCCGCGTCACCGCTCCCCTTTGTCTTCGTGACTTTTCTGGCGACACCCTTCGCATACAGCACCCCGCTCCCGGATTGATCGCCGAAGCTCGCGCTGGCTTCGATCGGTTCGAGGAAGCGGACCTTCGAGCCCTCGACATCCTCGAAAAAATCCTCGGCGGAATCGGCAACAATGCTGCCGACGCCGTGCCCGGTGACGGTGACGATGAGTTTCCGCTCCGTCCATGTGTAAAGGATCGTCCCGACCCGCTGCTGAATGGGTTCGCCCTCGTCGTCCACCCTGCCGGTGTCCGCCAGGATGGGGAACTTAGCCTTGCTCTTTCCGCTCCTCCAATTCACGGAATCGCCGAGTTCCGCTTCGTGGGAAAATCCGCCGACGCTGATGCCGACCGGGGTCGATTCATCGAGGGATGCCGGATCGAAATCCACGAGCGGAAACTTCAGCACAATCGCCGTCTCCGTGTCGGAGAGAACCTCGAAGGCGGGCGTTTCGCCGGGAGCGGAGATGCGTTTCAGTGAGTCGTTGCGGACTTCGGTGAAGGCGACTTTCGGGATTTGAGCGGGCAGCTCTTGAGTGTGCGCCGCAGTGGCGGCCTGGATGAAAAGGAGTGCGGTGGCGAGGAAGGTGTGAGGTGAGGAGTGCATAGTGAGTGCAATTACTGGAAGCAAAGCGGATGCCTTGGGCGGCGCATTCTCGCGATCACTTTAGTTCGTAGCGTCCGTCAGCCGCCACAGCGATTTGCGGCACCCGGCGCGTGCGCTCGAAGGCATCGTGCATCGGCTGGAGATTTTCCCAAAAGGCGCGCAACTCCGGCTTCCCATCCACGGCGGATTTCGCAAAAGCCTTCCACCCATCGCCGCTCATCCGCGCCGGGAAAATGTGAACGCGAATCGTCTGCTGCCCGCGCTGCCGCGTGTCGAGCGCGGCGAGATACACTTCCTCGATCGCCGGATCGCCGAGCGGCAAACAGCCGATGGAAGCCGCGCCGCCGTGAATGTAAATCTCGCCGCCCGGTCGCGCGGGATCGGAGAGGATGCGATCCGAGGCGTTGGGATAATCGAGGCCGAGCGAAAGATGGAAACGGCTCTTCGGATTGAACACGTCGATCGTGTAGCAACCCTCGGGCACCTGCCGGTCCCCTTCCCTGCGCTTCGGACCGGGTTCGCCGGAAGGCGCGGTCACGCCAAACGTGGCGACCTTGCGAAAAGGCTCGTCCTTTTCGCGCGCCCAAAGTTCCAGCTCCATCTCGTGCTTGAACGCGCGCAGAAAAATCTCGCGCGGCGGATACGCGAGACCGGCCTCCACAAACCGCCGCCGGAGGATGTTCTCGCGCGCCGTTCGTGCTGCCGCGACGCGATCCTCCGACCGCTCCCGCTGCGCGCGGTAAAAGGCGGCGAGCGTCGCGGCCTGCGTCTCGTCGCGCTCCGTCGGTTCGAGAGCGAGGATGCCGCGCACATTCTCCGGCAAATCGCGCGCCGCCTGCGCACCGGGCCGCGCCATCTCCGCCTCCCACTCGTGCAACTCCGCGATGAACTCCGGCGACTCCGCCGCGCAGAGTAGGCCGGGGAGCAAAAAAAGGAGGCGCTTCATCGGGTGGAAAATTGCGAGGCCATCCCCGCGCGTCCAGAGCAAACGCCTGCAAGCGCGGTTGCGTGGGACAGGCAGCGCGGCTACAAGGCTCGCCGAAATGAAAACCGTGCTCGAAGTCATCCAGGCGACGACGCCCTATTTGCAGAAAAGCGGCGTCGAGAATCCGCGGCTGAACATCGAGCATCTCCTCGCGCATGTGCTCGGGAAAAAGCGGATGGACTTGTACATGGAATTCGACCGCTCGCTCGAAGATCGTGTGCTGGAGCCGCTGCGCGGGCTGGTGAAGCGGCGCTCGCAGGGTGAGCCGCTGCAGCATTTGCTCGGGACGGTGGAGTTTCTCGGGCGCACATTTCTTTGCGACAAACGCGCGCTGATTCCCCGGCCGGAGACGGAGCAGTTGTGTGAACTTCTGTTGAAAGAGCCGGCACCCGCGCGCGTCCTGGATGTCGGTACGGGCAGCGGCGTGATCGCGCTCACGCTCGCCGCCGCGTGGCCGGAGGCGCGCGTGGAAGCCGTGGATATTTCCGACGACGCGCTGGCGCTCGCGCGCGAAAATGCGACGCGGCTGGGACTCGCGGAGCGCGTCACCTTTTCCAAAAGCGATCTGCTCGAAGCCATCGCGGGCGAATTCAAACTCATCGTCGCGAATCTTCCCTACATCGACACCGCCGCGATCCCCGCGCTTGCACGCGAGGTGCGCTGCGATCCGATGCCCGCGCTCGATGGCGGCGCGGACGGGCTCGCCTTCATCCAGCGCCTCATCGCCGATGCCACGCGCCATCTGCGCGGACGGCTCGCGCTCGAAATCGGGCACGAGCAATCGGCTCGCGTGTGCGAGACACTCGCGGCGCACAATTATCAAGACATCCGCCCGCACGCCGACTACCAAGGGCGGCAACGATTCGTCTTCGCAAACTATGGATAAAATTCTCGTTCACGGCGGCCATGCGCTCTCGGGTTCCGTCAAAATCGGCGGCTCGAAAAATTCCGCGCTCCCCATCCTCGCCGCCACGCTGCTCACGCGCGACCAGTGCGTCATCCATCACGTCCCGGACCTCAGCGACATCCATTACATGCTGCAAATCCTCTCGCACCTCGGCGCGCAGGTCGAGCGCGCGAGCGGCACCGTGACGGTGAAGGCCGAGAAAATCACCACGACCGCGCCGTACGAGATCGTGCGAAAAATGCGCGCATCCGTCTGCGTGCTCGGGCCGCTGCTCGGCAGGATGAAGGAAGCGATCGTCTCGCTCCCCGGCGGCTGCATCATCGGCGATCGTCCGATTGATCTTCACATCAAGGGCTTCGAGGCGCTCGGCGCGACGAGCCATATCGAGCACGGAAACGTGAAGCTT
>JAYVRQ010000449.1:0-4644 GCA_043776145.1 Chthoniobacteraceae bacterium | reverse complement strand
CGTTGCGTCGATTGTCCTCCGCGAATGAAGGCGTTCCGTATCGCCAAGCTGACAAGCGCGCAGAACAGCCGCGAACATGGACTTGCCTCGTCCGTTGTCCGCGTAAATCGCTGTCACTGGTGCGCTCTGCGGTGGGGCGCAGCAAGATCAACGGCCCCGTTTTGCGTGGCATCCTTTAGCAGCCCGACTTTTTGGAGTTTGAGGATCTTGCGAATCATTCGTCACCCATACCCATAGGAATCAGCATCAGAAAGCCGCGTTGTGTTCGCTCGCAACGGGAGAGGTAGCCTCTACCGCTCGTCTCCCGGCAACGGAGGCGCGTCCGAAACGCGGGACATGATATGGTCGAAGTCTTCCCAGTTTCCGCGCGCGGCGCGTTCTTCCACGCTTAAACCGAGCAGCGGGAGCGCAACGGCGGCGCGCAGGGTGCGCGAGATGAGCGCATCCACGCTGATGTGCTCGCGCTCGGCTTGGGCGAGCACGGCTTCGTGCAGATCGTCGGGAATGGCGGCTCGGAGCGTCGTCATGGCTGTGCGGACAAGATGCGCAGAAAGTCGCGCGGTGGCAAGACGGCGACGCCGTGCTTTTTCGCCGGGCGGAGGTGGCGAAGGTTGTGTGTGGTGATGAGCCGCGAGCCCGAAGCCTCGGCGAGTCGGAGCAGCGGCTCGTCGTCGGGATCGGGAAGCCGTGGCGGCTGCGGTGCGGCGAGCGCGATGCAATCGGCAGCCTGACAGATGGCGTTCAGGTAAGCGTCCACTTCCGCGAAGGTGAGGCCGAGCGTGGCGGCGTTGCGCTTGAGCACTTCCTCGTATTCGAGCAGCAGATGATTGCTCAGGACGAGACGCCATTCGCCACGACGAAGTTTTTGCAGAATTTCAAACGAAGCTCCGTGCCGCGAGAGCAGCGAGGCGAGAACCACGTTCGTATCGAGCACGGCGCGGATCACCGGCGTTTGCCTATCTTTTCACAGCGTTCGCCTTCGATCTTTTTCATGGCGTGCGAAGGTTAGAAGGCGTCGCCTTTCATCCCAACCACGATTTTTACGACAAAAAAATAACAAACACCGCTGCGCACGCCTTCCACCCATTCACCTACAGCTACGCGAGCGGCTGCTGCTGCGTGAGGCAGTGGAAGGCGCCGAGTCCCCAGATGAGTTCGCGGCAGTCGATCGGCACGATCTTGCGCGAGGGGAAGGCGGTTTCCATCACCGAGATCGCCCACTTGTCGCTCTGGTCGGCGAAGACGGGGAGCAGCACGACTTTGTTCGCGATGTAAAAATTCGCGTAGCTCGCGGGGAGGCGCAGGTGGTCGCGCACGATTTTGCCGGGCATCGGCAGGCGGTGGATTTCCAGCGGCGTGCCGTCTTCGGCGTCCATGCCTTTGAGCAGGTCAAAGTTCAGTTTGAGCGGCTCGTAATTGTTGTCGTTCTCGTCGTCCTCCATCACGGTCACGATCGTGGACCGCCCGATGAAGCGCGTGAGGTCATCGACGTGGCCGTCGGTGTCGTCGCCCTCGATGCCGTCGCCGAGCCAGAGGATGTTTGTCACGCCGAGATAATCTTTCAGTCGCTGCTCGATCTCCGCCTGCGACAAATCCGGATTGCGGTTCGGATTCAAGAGGCACGATTTCGTCGTGAGCAAAGTGCCCGTGCCGTTCACGTCGATCGAGCCACCTTCGAGCACCATGCCGGGATGATAGACGGGCAGCCCGAGTTTCTCCGCGATGATCGTGGGCACCACGTCGTCGTCCTCGAAAGGCGGATACTTCCAGCCCCACGCATTGTAGTCCCAATCGACCACGGCGAGCTTCGGGTCATCTTCGCGCGTCAGAAAAACGGGACCGTGATCGCGGCACCACGGCTCGTTGGTCGGGATGTGGTGGAAAGTCACATGGTCCGTGGCGGCGCGGCTTTTCGCGAGCTGCCTGCGCACATCGGCTTCGTGCTCCGCGTCGCACACGTTGATATTCACCGGCTCGGACGCAGCCAGCGCGTCCACCATTTTGGCGAGCACCGGAGTCACGCGGTCGTAGGAATCGGGAAAGCTGATACCGCCGCGGCGCGGCCAGGAAAGCCACGTCGCCGCGTGCGGCTCCCACTCGGCGGGCATCCGATAGCCGAGCGAAGCGGGCGCGGGAGGCGTCGGCGGAGGAGAGGTTTCGGTCGGAGAATTCATGTGGATGCGCGGCTTGGTTCAACAGGAACCATGCCAGCGGGGGGAAGCGCCGCGACGAGCTGTGCGGCCGTTAGTTTCAGTCGATGAAACGCTTAACCATGTCTTCATAGGCGTCAATGCGGCGGTCGCGGAAAAACGGCCAATGCGTGCGCTGGGTTTCGACGTTCGCGAGATCGACCTCGACCACCAGCGTCGTCTCGGCGTCCGCGCCCGCCTTCTCGAGAATCATCCCCGACGGATCGGCGACGAAACTTTGCCCCCAAAACTCGATGCCCTCGCCGCCATCGGGAGCCTCGTGCCCGACGCGATTCGGCACCGCGACGTAGCAGCCGTTCGCGATCGCATGGGAACGCTGGATCGTCTCCCACGAGCTGTGCTGCCGCTCGCCATATTTCGCCTTTTCCCCCGGATGCCAGCCGATCGCCGTCGGGTAAAAAAGAATCTCCGCGCCTTGCAGCGCTGTGAGCCGAGCGGCCTCGGGATACCACTGATCCCAGCACACGCAGACGCCGATTTTCGCAAACTTCGTCTGCCACGCGCGGAAGCCGAGATCGCCCGGCGTGAAGTAAAATTTCTCGTAGAAAAGCGGGTCGTCGGGAATGTGCATCTTGCGATATTTCCCGAGATATTTTCCATCCGCGTCGATGATCGCGGCGGTGTTGTGATACAGACCCGCGCTCCGTTTTTCAAAAAGCGACGCGACGATCACGATGCCGAGTTCCGCCGCCAGCGCGCAGAAGGCGTCCGTCGTCGTGCCGGGGATTTCCTCGGCGAGCGCGAAGTATTTGTGATCCTCGATCTGGCAGAAATAGACCGACGTAAAAAGCTCCTGGAGACACACGATCTGCGCCCCGCGCGCCGCCGCCTCGCGCGTCTTCGCCAGCGCCTTCGCGCGATTCTCCGCAGGGTCCGGCGAGCAGCGCATCTGCACGAGACCGAGTTTCACTTTCGACGATTTTTGCGACGACATGGTTTGAAAATCCTAAGCGGGCGCCCGCGCGGCGGCGAAGATCGTTTTGCAAAAATTTCGCGTCGGCGGCTGTGGACAAGATGCGCTGCGGCTCCTAATCTGGACGCCCTTTCCCATGAAAATCCCATCATTCATCCACAAACATTTCGTCGGCACCCTGGCGCTCGCCGCGATTTTCACCACCACCACCCGCGCCGCCGACCCAACACCCGTGAAAGACATCCGCATCATCCTCCACACCAACAAAGGCGACATTGAAGGCACGCTCTTCGCCAGCAAGGTTCCCATGACCGTCGCCAATTATCTCAACCTCTCGAAGCAGGGACTCTACGACGGCGTGGTCTTTCATCGCGTCATCGCCAACTTTATGATCCAGGGCGGCGATCCGACCGGCACCGGCATGGGTGACCGCGGTTACAAGTTTGGCGATGAATTCGACCCATCGCTCAAGCACTCGAAGCCTGGCATTTTCTCGATGGCCAACGCCGGCCCCGGCACGAACGGCTGCCAGTTTTTCATCACCCACGTCCCCACGCCGCACCTCGACGGCAAGCATTCCGTCTTCGGCGAAGTGACCAAGGGCCAGGACGTGGTGAACAAGATCGAAAAGGGCGACAAGATCACCAAAGTCGAAGTGCTCGATCCGACGGACGACCTCTTCAAGGCGCAGTCGGCGAACATCGAGAAGTGGAATGCCTCGCTGAAGAAGTAAGCGGCCACCGACTAACAAACGCATTCAACTAAAGAGCGGCGTGAAAGCGCCGCTCTTTTTTTGTTCAGTCGAAATGACCGCGTTTTGACTGCCGCTCCCAGGTCGCGGCTTGTCAGCGCATTCGGCGATGCTTCATCGTGTGCGTCATGTTTTATCCCCTGCTCCGAGCCATCATCCTTTGCGCGCTGCTGGCGGTTGCGTTGCGCGCAGAAGTCATCGAAACCGACGTGCTCGTTTTTGGCGGGACGGCGGCGGGTGTGAGCGCGGCTTGCACAGCGGCGCGTTTTGGGAAGCGCGTCGTCGTCACGGAATTTGGGCGGCACATCGGCGGGCTCACGTCGGGCGGGCTCGGCTACACGGACATCGGGAACAAAGCGGCGATCGGCGGGTTCTCGCGCGATTTTTACAAACGGCTCGGCAAACATTATGGCAAGCCGGAGGTGTGGACTTTCGAGCCTTCCGTCGCCGAGCGTGAACTACGCGCGCTGCTCGCGGAGTCGAAGGTGCCGGTGTTTTTCGAGCAGCGTCTCGCGAGTGTGAAAAAGGACGGCGTACGGATCGTCGAAGTCGCGATGGAAGACGGGAATGTCTTTCGCGCGCAGATGTTCATCGACTGCTCGTACGAGGGCGATCTGATGGCGAAGGCGGGCGTGCCTTGCTTGGTCGGGCGCGAGGCGAATGCGCGCTTCGGCGAGACGCTGAACGGCGTGCGCGGGGAAACGCCGAAGCATCAGTTCGTCGTGCCAGTCGATCCGTATGTGAAGCCCGGCGATCCCGCTTCGGGGCTG
>JAYVRQ010000448.1:0-4646 GCA_043776145.1 Chthoniobacteraceae bacterium | reverse complement strand
TGGTGAGGAGCACGGGGGCGAGCCCTTGTTCGCTCATCTCCGTCATGCGCTGCGTGAGTTCGTTGAGCAGGTGCTGCGCGGATTGCGGGTCGATGACGAGGCCCACGTCGAACTGATTCCGCTGCACTTTTTGCATCAGCATTTGCTCCAGCCGCGGGTCGAGGGTGAGCGCCTTCACTACGCCGGGCTCGCTCTCATAGTCCGCCACAAAATAGACCCCGAGCCTGCGCCGGACTTGCTCGGAAAGGTCGTCGGGATTTTTCGAGACGGGCGCGAAGTCCGCGATGCACTCCATGATGACCGCGAGATTTTTGATCGAGACGCCTTCGCGCAAAAGATTTTGCAGCACGCGCTGGATGATGCCGACGTTCACGAGATCGGGGATGAGTTCGCTCACGAGCGTCGGGTTCGATTCCTTCAAATTGTCCACGAGCGTCTGCACGTCTTGCCGCCCGAGGATCAGATGCGAGGCGCGCTTGATGACTTCGGAAAGGTGCGTGATGAGCACGGAACCGGGATCGACCACGGTGTATCCGTGAATCTCCGCCGCGCGCTTTTCGTCCTCGCCAATCCACGTTGCATTGATGCCAAAGACGGGCTCGATCGTGGCGACGCCCTTGAGCGGAACGGGGCTGTTCGTCACGTTCATCGCGAGCCAGCGGTTCGGCAGAATTTTTCCGCGCGCGAGTTCCTTGCCGCGCAGGAGGAAGCGGTATTCCTGCGCTTCGAGTTCGAGATTGTCGCGGATGGCGATGGGCGGGACGATGACGCCGATCTCGCGCGCGAAAGTTTTGCGCACGCCGGTCACGCGGTCGAGCAGCGCGCCGCCGTTCTTTTTCTCCGCGAGATGCAGCAGGCCGGTGCCGAGTTCGATCGCGAAGGTATCGACTTGCGTGAGCTTCTTGAATTCGTCGCCCGGCTTCTCCGCCGGCTCTGCGCCTTGCTTCCCGGCGGGTTTCGTCTGCTCCGCCGCGACGGCGTGCGCGGTGGCTGCCCGCGATTTGCGCAGCGACCACGCGACGAAGCCCGCAGCCGCGCCGAGCATCAGGAACGGCAGCATCGGCATCCCCGGCATGATGCCGAACATGGCCATGATGCCCGCCGCGATCGCCAGTGCGCGCGGGTAAAGCGTGAGCTGTTTGCTAATGTGCGCGCCAAGGTTTGAGTCCCCACTCGCGCGCGTGACGAGAATGCCCGCCGCGACGCTGACGACGAGCGCGGGCACCTGCGCGACGAGCCCATCGCCGATGGAAAGCAGCGTGTATTTTTGCAGCGCCTCCACGACGGGCATTCCCTTTTGCACGATGCCGATCGCGAAGCCGCCGAGGATGTTGATGAGCGTGATGAGGATGCCCGCGACTGCATCGCCGCGCACAAATTTGCTCGATCCATCCATCGCGCCGTAAAAGTCCGCCTCCTTCTGAACCTTCGTGCGGCGCTTGGTGGCCGTGGCTTCGTCGATGATTCCCGCGTTGAGTTCCGCGTCGATGGCCATCTGTTTTCCAGGCATGGCATCGAGGGTGAAGCGGGCCGCGACTTCCGCGATGCGGCCCGCGCCCTTGGTGATGACCATGAAGTTGATGACCACGAGAATCAGGAACACGACCGCGCCGACGACGTAGTTCCCGCGAATCACGAAATGGCCGAAGGCGTCGATGATGCTGCCCGCGTGCCCATCGCCGAGAATGAGGCGCGTCGATGCGACGTTCAACGCGAGTCGGTAAAGCGTGACGGCGAGGAGCAGCGTGGGGAACCCGGAGAATTCCGGCGGATCCTTCACGTAAATGATGATGAGCAGGATGAGCAGCGAGATGCCGATGCTTCCCGCGAGCAGGAGATCGAGCAGCATCGCGGGGACTGGCATCACCAGCAGCACGATGGTGCCGACGAGTGCGAAGACGAAAAGCAGGTCGCCTTTTTTTAGCGAGTTGCCCGCTAGCTTGAGATTGGAAAGGACGCTCATCCCTCCGCCCTCCGCTCCTTCAACCGATGGAAGTAATAACGATGCGTCTTATAGACAAACGCCAGAATATCCGCGACCGCCTGATACAGCTCGACCGGCACCGGCTTCCCGACCTTTCCGACTTTGAAAAGCATCCGCGCGACCGGCTTGTTCTCGACCATCGGCACATCGTGTTCCGCTGCGAGTTCCTTGATGCGTCGCGCGAATGCCCCATCGCCTTTCGCGAGCACGACCGGAGCCTTGTCCTTGCCGCGCTCGTACTTCAGCGCCACGGCGAAGTGGGTGGGATTCGTCACCACCACATCGGCGGTCGGCACGGCGCTCAGCATTTGCTTTTGCAAAAGACGACGCGCCATTTGTCGCAGCGCGCTTTTGAGTTTTGGGTCGCCTTCCGACTGGCGGTTCTCCTCCTTGATTTCCTCACGCGTCATCATCAGGTCGCTGTGCGTCTTTCTCAGGGCGTAGAGATAGTTCCCCGCCGCGATGGCTCCGAGCGCGAGGATGAAGCGCCCGAGCAATGTGCTCGCCGTGCTCTCGATAAAGCCACCGAGCCGACTTACCGCCACGGGCGTGTAAAAGATGGGATCGCTCATCACGGTCTTGACCACGCTCCAAAGCGCGAGCCCGACGACCGTGAGCTTTAGCGCATCGGTGCCGAATTTCACCCAGCCCTGGGTGGAGAAGACGCGCTGGAAGCCACTCAACGGATCAATCCGCGACCATTTGAAATCGAATGCCTTGGGTGTGAGTTGGAAGCGGCTTTGCAAACCACCCGCGATTAATGCCGCCAGCGCACACGAGACTGCGATGGGTAGCACGAGACCCAGCATCGCTTGCGCTGCGATGCCATTCCATTCGCCGATCGCCTCGGGCTTGATCGAATACTTTCCCAGATGCGCAAAGATTCCCACGCTGATGGCGCAGATGCGTTCCGAATAGTCTCGGGATCCAAATCCGATGACGAAGAATGCGGCGATGAGCAGCGCCACGACTTGCAAATCCGGTGTGCGCGCGAAGTTTCCCTCCTCCGTCGCTTCGCGGAGATGCTTCTCGGTGGGTTGTTCGGTTTTTACCTGGTCGGACATGGCTGCGCGGTCACGGGATAAGTCGGAGCATTAACTCCGGAGCATTCTGGAAATGACTTAGCACCAGTTGTGCCGTCAGACCCAGCGTGAGTCCCAGCAGCGCAAGCCCCGCGAGAATGCGGGCCGCAAAGCTTTCGGCGAAGACGTTCATGCTGGGGGCAGCCTTGCCTAGAATGGCGAAACTAAGAGTTACCACAAAATTGGTCGCCAGGATGGGCGCGGCCATTTGCACGGCGATGAGGAAAATACTGCCGCTGCTTTGCACGAAGACTTCACCAGCGGAACTGGCGAGCCCGAGCGAGCCGGGTGGCGAAAGGGTGAAGCTGCGCAGGAACGCCGCAAACATCGCGTGGTGCGCGCCGGAGAGCAGGAAGAGCAGCGAGCCGAGGTAGAAGAGCGCGGTGCCGATCGAGGTCGAGTTGTTCTGCGAAACGGGATCGAGTTGTGAACCCATGACAAGGCCGATTTCCGTCGAGATGATTTGCCCGGCGATCTCGATTGCGAAAAAGACAAGCCGCACCGCGAGACCCATGAGCAGGCCGGTCATCAACTCGTGAAAGGAGCCAAGGATCAGCGTCAGCATGTCGGCTGGGATGGGCGTCTGGATCGTGACAAATCCGCCCGCCGCATAAGCGAGGAATGCAGCAATCGCGATTCGCACCGGGATGGGAATGGTCTTCCCGGAAAAGACCGGCGTCATCATCAGCAGTCCTCCCGCCCGGATGAATGCCATCATCCAGAAAAAGAGCTGCTCTATTTTCATGGAAAACCCGCGCCGCTTTTTCGCCGAAATCGCCGCCACAGTTCATCCACGCGCAGATACATGAACACGAACAGCATCAAGGAGACGAAAATGGAGCGTGGTTTCATCGGACCATGTCGGGAAGCCGCGTGATGTAGGTGATCGTGAATTGCATCAACTGGCGCAGCATCCACGGTGCGCCGAGCACGATCACGAGTGAGACGGCGAGGAGCTTTGGCACGAAGGATAGCGTCTGCTCCTGAATGCTGGTCACGGATTGTATCAGACTCACGACCAGACCCACAAGCAGCGAGCCGAGAAGGATCGGGCTAACTACCAGCAGCGATGTGCTGATAAGCTGCCGCAGCACTTCGATGGATTGTTCCATGTTCATACGCCAAAGCTCTCCACGAGTGAACGCACGACCAAGTGCCAGCCGTCCACGAGGACGAAAAGCAGCAGCTTAAAAGGCAGCGAGATCATCACCGGCGGCATCATCATCATACCCATCGACATGAGCGTGGAGGCCACGAGGAAATCGACGATGAGGAATGGGATGAAGACCAGGAAACCCATCTGGAAGGCCGTGCGCAGTTCACTGATGACGAAGGCGGGCGCGATTACGTTCATCGGCACTTCCTCGGCTTTCGTCGGACCCTGACCTGCGAGGCCGAGGAAGAAATCCACTTCGCTCGGGCGCGTCTGTTTCATCATAAAAGTGCGCAGCGGCCCGCTGGCTTTGTCCCACGCTTCGGAAGTCGTTAGCTTCTTTTCCATGTAAGGCTGGAGCGCCTCCTCGTTAATCTTCTTCCCGATCGGGGCCATGATGAAAAACGTGAGGAAGAGCGACATGCCG
>JAYVRQ010000447.1:0-4662 GCA_043776145.1 Chthoniobacteraceae bacterium | reverse complement strand
CGTAGCGCCCGTCGCCGTTGCGCGAGAGCTGTTCGAGCATGTCGTCATTCAGCCCCTCCCAGCCGATGCCGAAGCAATCGAGCGCGATGCCCTGCTTGCGATGTGTCTCCACTTTTTGATTCAGCGCCGCGGGGTCCACGTCACCGAGATTCGCCGCGCCATCGGTGAGCAGCACGACGTGATTGATACTGCCGACCGAGTAATGCCGCAGCGCCGTCTTGTATCCGAGGTCGAGCGCGGCGGCGAGATTCGTGCCGCCCTCCGGCGTGATTTCGCCGACGCGCGCCGTTGCCTCGGCGGCCTTGTCGCCCGCGATGCCGTCCGCCCAGAGGCGCGGCGTGCGGGAGAAAGTGACGATGCTCAGCTTGTCCTGCGGCTGGAGTTGCGCCGAGAGCGTGCGCAGCGATTCACGCACGATGCGCACACGATCCGCGCGCTCCATCGAGCCGGAATTATCGAGCAGCAGCACGACATTCAGCGGCTTCCCCGCCTGCCGTCCCGCCGCCGCGGTCTTCACGGAAAGCCGGAGCAGATCCCGATTCTGCGCGAACGGATACCGCGCGCGCTCCGCCGCAAACGCCAGCGGCGCACCGGGCGCAGCTTCCGGATCACGGTAGTCGAAGGCATTGATGAATTCCTCGCTGCGCAGCGTCGAAACATCCGGCATCGCCCCGCGCTCCAGACTCGCCGCCGCGAGCTTGAACGCCACGTCGCTGACATTCAGCGAGAACGTGGAGAATGCATTTTCCCCCGTGCGGACTTCCGGCTGGGGCACGAGCGGCTTCGGCGCGGGCTTTGGCGCTGCGGGTTCCTCCTTGCTCAGCACGGCAAGGCCGGCATCTTCACCGCGCGGCATGAGCCGGGGCGTCATCGCGTAGAGTTTCTCCGAGTTGAACTCCGACTGCGCAAGGGGGTGTTCCGCCGCAGCGGGCTTCGCTTCGAGATTGCCGAGCTTTTCATGGACATCAGCCAAGTTCTTACCACTCTCACCGCCGGATTTTTTCTGCTCGGCAATTCCCAAATCCGAACCCGCTACCAGCGATTCTTCCATGACGGTCTTCGGCGGAGTTTCCTGCGCGTGTTTTTTTGCGTCGGCCTTGCGATCTTCTCGCTGGCCCACCCGCGACGAATCATTTTCCACCTCCGAGGCGGCAATGGCGCGGGTTGCGCCGTATCCCGCGCGTGCGGAGTGCATCCTGAGGTTAGCCAACTCCTCACGGCCGTCGCGCGCAGCCTGATTGTAGGGATCGCGCGCGATGACGTCCTGATATTTCTTATCCGCGAGATCGTAGCGCCCGAGATCCGCGTAACCCTTCGCCTCGATCATCGTCTGCTTCACTTCCTCGACTTTCGCCCGGTGCTCGGGCGTGATCTGCTTGTTGAAATATTCGGGCGTCTCGACTTGCGAGAGCAGACGCTGGGCAGAGTCCGAGTCGGGATTCTGTTTCAGCACTTCCTGCAGCGTCTGCGCGGCGCTGGCGTAGTAGCCTTCCGTCACGCGCTGCTCGGCGAGTTTCACCCCGGCGATGGCGAGACCTTCCGCCGCGGCCTTCCGGCTGTCAGCGACGACAGGACCGCCTGCGGGGATGCTGTCCGAGGCATTCTTATAGTGCGAAAAGGCAGCCTCATAATCCTTCTTCTGCAACGCCTCCTTGCCGGCTGCTGCCTCTTGTTTTGCGTTTGTTTCGCGCGATATCCCGCGAGCGATTTCGCGATTGCTTGCGGCTTCGGGTTCAGGTTTCGCATCGCCTGCGTCCAAGTTGCCATCGCCCGCTTTGGCGAATGTGCCGTCCCCATCCCAGGCGAGGATTTTCGGAAGCTGGGGCGCTTCAAATTTAACCTTGTCGTTGAACTCGCGAGTCACCTCGGCATCCGCGCGCTGACCGCTCTTTTTCGTGACACTCGGGGAACGTAGTTCGGCAGCACCGTTGCTGCTGAAATTGAGCGTGCCTGCATTCACAGTCGTCGTGCCGGTGTACGTGTTCACCCCTTGCAGTTGCACCGTGCCCGCTCCCGCTTTGGTCAGGCCAGCGACGTCGCCAGAACCCGATACGACGCCAGCAAAGGTGACGCTGTTGTCTGCTTTGCCAGCGGAGATCGTCGGTGGCTCTTGAATGGCTCCCGCTGCCGTATTGATGTTCACCTTCGTGGCGTCATCATCGGTCCAAAACGCGATGCGCCCGGTGATCTCCTTCCCGTCACTATTTCGGCTGCCGCCGGAATTTCCGTCACCGGGCTTACCGGATACCGGCGCGTTGTTTGTCAGCCCGCCGTCTTTGGTAAGATACAGCCACTTCACGGTATTCTGCGCGGTCTCACCAGTCCATGCGAAGGGTGCCTCGCTCGGGGGAGACGCGAGACTCGCGGCAGGCGCGCTGCCAGGTGGTCTTGCCGAGGGTGTCTGGATCGGACTGCCGTGATTGACGAAACCCTCAAACTCGGCGGGTTGCGGTTTCAAATTCAGGTCAATCTCGTATGCGTCGGCTGGCTGTTCATGTGACTTCTCCAATTTCGCCACCTCCGGATCCCCGAGCGCAAGCGGTGTCGTCGGACCCATACGGAGCGCTGTGCCTCGTGTCGGAGCCGCTGTGCCACTGGCGGTCTCACCGGCCCCATTGAACAGCCTCCCACGCATCGGCACGGGATTCACTCCCAGCGAGGTCGTGCTCGGATGATCGGGATACCTCTGAAATTCATTGCGCACTGTCTGCAGCTTGTCGCCGAGCCTCCCGTTCGTGTCGTCCTTCAAACATTTGGTGGCCTCGTCGGAGTTCGTTTCTCCAGTCGGCTCGCCGCGTGAGGTCGCGGCAATCCCCTTGTTGCCTTCCTCAAACCGTTCGTTTGATTTGTCACGCCCATCCGCGTCCCCGAAACGTGTGGCACTGGCAGCGCGTTCCCCTTCGATCAACTTTTTGCCACCGAGCTTCCCGGAAATTTTCAGCCGTGACTCCGAGTCTTCGGATGCATCCGGTGCCGACCGCTCCGCAAGCTCCTTGGATTTCTTGGGGTCGCTGGGATTTGCTGGCGCAATGGCGATCTTAAATTTTGTCCCGCCGATAAGCGCGATTTCGCGGGGGATGACGCCACCTGGGCTCGTCCCGCCATCGGTGAAGGTGTTGCCATTCGTGATCGAGATCGTGCCGCTGCCAGCCTTGCTGACGACTCCTGCCGCAGTCTCATTGAATTCATTAAGATCGATGGAGCCCCATCCCTTTGCGACGACCCTTGAAGCCGGGAGATCACTCGCGGCAGGCAGCGGCTTGGAGACGTCCGATGCAAGCTGCCTTTGAAGCCTGTCGGGCTTGCCCGATTCCAAGGCGACATCGTCGGGCGGAGCTGGCGCGGCAGGATCGAGTGCATATTTGCCATCGTCCATGACGCCATTCTCAAAACGCGCACTCGCCAAAGACTGAGTTGGCTTTTCCGCAAACGCCCGCCCTTGCGGCGCAGGTTCAGGATTCGCGACGGTATTGCCTAACCTCAAACGTGGAGTAGCAAAGGCAACGGCATCCGACGTCGCAGAGACCACTCCATCCCGCTTGGTCGGATCGGACATTTTCATTGAAAGGGGCTCCGTGCGTTCCACATCAGAATGCGGTTTCACCTCCGACGAAATGTTCACTTTACCATCGGTCGAGAGCGGTTCGGAAACGGCGTAACGCTCCGACCGGCCTCCGTTCACATCACCGCCCCCGGCTGGAATCACGGGCATGCTGAAGAGGTCCGAGGCAGGCACTTCCGCAGCGGCAACCGGGAGATAGACCGAGCCAGTACCCACCGGGCCGCGCGCAGTTGCAAGCCCCCACGCAGGGCCGGAACCGCTGCCTCCACCACCCGGCGGATTCACGCGGATCATGCCCGGCTGCGATGCCCACCTTCCGTTTTCAATGTCTCCCGCACGACGAACCTGCTCCTCGACAACAGAAACAGCCGACTTCGCCAATCCATCCGCAGCGTTTTGCCCGCCCGTCGGATCAGCACGTCTGCCGAGTTGTATTGAGACACGCTCATCACGAGTCGTGTCCGCATGGCTAGCGATCATCTTGGCGTTGTGGGTCACGACTCCTGCCGCTTGGGTCCGGTGCATCGAGGCCATATTCAATTTAAACGACTCTTCCTCCGAGTCCGAGCGCGCCATCATCTTCTCGATGTTCCGCGTCCCCTTCCGCAGCGCGAAGCCGTTCACAAACATCGCCCCGCCGATGAGCGCCATCAACGAAGCGGCGAGACCGATCGGGACGGCCCATTTCCAATCGCGTTTCGGCTTCACGATGACGGCCGCCGGCGCTGCGTGCGCGCCGCTCTTGAAATGAGCGAGCAGTCTCGCGCGCCGCTCGGTGGAAAGCTGCGCAGGCTGCGATGGTGCGGGGTGTGCGGACATTTCGTCGAAGGCACTTGCCTCGCGCACAAACCCCGCTGCGCGCTGGAGACGCGTGTGCAACGCTGTCAGTTCCGCGTCGGCTGTGATTTGTGTCTGCAATGCCGCAGCCTCGTCGGGCGACAGCTCGCCCATGAGCATGGCGGTGATACGGATTTCGATTTCCTCGCGTGGCGACTGTGGTGTTTGAGGAATCATGCTGGGCCGGTGATTGAGTGAACTGCCGGGCGGCAGATTGGAAATGCGCCGGAGGCGCAACGGAAATTAGCCGGTGGTGAAACCAC
>JAYVRQ010000446.1:0-17099 GCA_043776145.1 Chthoniobacteraceae bacterium | reverse complement strand
CGCGTAAAGCCGCGGCGTGCTTGGCACACTCAACCCAACTAACCCAGCCGCCGTGAGGGCAGGAATATCCGCACCAAACAACTTCAAGACCTTCCGGAAAATACCCTCGGAAACATGCGCGTGCTTTACGCATCTGTTTTTTCACCGAGGTTCAACATGTTATACTCAAAACCTCCTCGTAAAGTTGCTAAGACCCGTTAGTTTTGCATCCATTTTTCGGATGCCCGGATGGGGTTTATACTTGGTAAGCCAAATATGTAATTACCCAATCGAACCCCGCATTCCACACCGCATACCGATTCGTCCCCGGCGCGACGCCGCTGCCGACCGCACCCGTGAAGGTGAACGCCGGCACCGCGTAAGTCGTCCCGTTGTCATTCGAGACCTGGATTTTCACCGTCAGCGCATCGCCATCCGCATCCGTGGCATCGTAATAAATATCGACCAGCTTCGTCCCCGTCCGCTGCGAAGCGCGGATATTCGAGACGACCGGAGCGGCAGCGTGTGCGTGCGCGAGGACGAGAGCAGCCGCAGCGAGGGAGTGGAGGAGAACATGTTTCGTAAGCAGGGAAGGGAACCGGCGAACGGTGAAGGACAGAGGCGCGGAAGTAAAGCAAAGTGACACAGGCTTCCAGCCTGTGCAGGGGGCGGGGCACGTCTGGCACCTCACCGCCCCACCGCCTTCGCCCGCACACCCACCGCACAGGCTGGAAGCCTGTGTCACTTTATCCTAGTCAGTGCATTGGCGTTTCCGCGATGCCTCGTGAGAAAGAGGCGCGGTCGGCTTTCAGGAATTCGCTGAGTTGTGTGAGCGCGAGCGCGGCGTCGCCGGTGCCGGTGGCTTGGTAAAAGGCGTAGCGGTCTTTGAGGAAATCGCGCGTCCATTCGGGCCACGGCTCGGAGAGGGCGTAAGCGGTGCCGTCGAGTTTTCGCTGCGTCTGCCACTGGCGAGTGGCGAGGCGGGTGAGCGTGATTCGGCGCGCGGATTCCATGAGGAAGCCGGGGAGCGGGCCGCGGTTCAGCGCATCGGAAAGCGGACCTGCGGCGGCGGCGTCCACGCTGGCGAGTTCGGCGGTGAGATCGAAGGCGCTGGCCTGCACTTTCGTGTTCGGCCATGCGTCGTTTTTGAATGAGGCGAACGCGGCAAGCAGGGAAGCGCGGGCTGCGAGCGTGCTTCCGTTGCGGGCGTGGAGCAGCGCCGTCAGCGTTTCCGCTTCGCCGGGACTGAAGGCGCGGACGGTTTCGATGAACGGCGCGGCTTCCTCGGAACCGACTTCGGAAAGGATGTGCGCGAAAGTCAGCGAGTCGCGCGGGTTCAGGGGCGCGGGCTTTTTTTCCAGCCAAAGCTGTACTGCCGCGTGCAGTGAGTCTCCCTCCACGAGTCGCCGGATTTCGCAACGTGCGCGCGTGGTTTCATCAGCCGTCGGCGGGACTGGCGGCGGGTAGTGATCGTAGGCAAACATCGCGAGCCGCTCCTGCTCGACGCGCGCCCAATCTACGTCTCCGACAATTGCGGGACGCGATGCGCCGACTTCGGCAGCGACCCGCAGAAGCTCCGGCGTTCGGAATCCATTGCCGCGACCCACGCTGCGCGCGAAGGCGAATTCCAGCAGCGTATTGTCGTCCGTGTTGCGTGGCTGGCCGGGGAGCGACACGAGCCGCCGCGCGATGTCCGGGCCACAGGCGAAATGCGCGAGCATTCCCTCCGCGCAATCGACGCCCCAGATGCGGAGCGCCGCTGTCTTGAAGGGCTCCTGCGCAAGCCGCGTCCGCAATTTCGCCACGTCCCACGTCCGCGGCTCCGCGCTCGCGACGAGCAGGAGATCGCCGGTCTGCGTCACCCACGTTTCGACATGCGCGAACACGCCGCCGAGCGTCGCGAGCACCATGCGGATCGCTTCGCCATCGACCTCGTACGCCTGCACCCATTGCAGGAAAAGCCCGCCGCGATTCAGCCGCGCGCGCGCCGTTTCGTAAAACTCGGTCGTGAACAAACTCGCGATTCCGGCGCGGTAGGGATTCGACGGTTCGCTGAAAATCAGGTCGTAGCTTTCGCGCGTGGTCAGCAGCATCTCGCGCGCGTCGCCGGTCAGCACGCGGCATTTCGGATTGTCGAGAACGTGGCGGTTCGCCAGTTCGCAAACTTTCGCAACATGCAGGATTGCGGGCTCCAGTTCCATCGCATCCACGCGCTCCATCTCCGGCACGTCGGCGAGCCAGCCTGCGGTGCAGCCGGTGCCGAGGCCGATCACGCACGCGCGGCGCACGTCGCCCAGGAGCGCCGCGCCGATCAGGCCGCCGAGCACCTGCGTGCCCGCGTCGGCGCGCACATGGCCGTCGCTCTTTCCATTCACGACGAAGGATGCGCCGTGCGACACGACGAGCGCGACGCTGCTCTCGATGCCCTCGGCTTCCCACAGCGTCTCGCGCCGCCACGCGTTCGCTTTTTCGCGCAGCGCATTGAGCGTCGGCGCATCGAGCCCGGAGCGCCCGGCGCCCACACCGCTGTGCCGCCACACCGCCGTCGGTCCGAGCGTGAACATGAGCGCGACAGCGGCAGCGGCGGTGCTGAAAACTCCGATGGATTTTCGCCGCGTGACGACGAGCGCCGCGAGCGCGAGCGCGGCTAGGGTGAACACCACGCACTTCCACGCGCCGGGCGCGCTGAGCAGCGGCAGCAGACCGAATCCGCCGGCGAGCGAGCCGGTGATCGCGCCCGCCGTGTTCAGCGCATACGCCCGCGCGACATGATTACCAACGCCGCGTCCGCCGCGGCCCAGCAGCGAGACGAGCAGCGGGAATTGGAATCCCGATACCATCGCGGCGGGCAGCACGACCACGGAAATCACGAGCGTCCAGCCGAGCACCTGCGGCGCGAATCCCGCCGCCGAGAGCGAACGCAGATGCGCCGCGAAAACCGCGAGCCGGTCGCCGAGAGCGAAGGGCGCGGCGATGCACAAGGCCTCCAGCGCGCACGTCCACGCGAATGCGGAAACGGTCGCGCCCGCGCGCTGGCCCGTGATCGCGTAGAGCGCGCCGCCGAGCCCGATCCCGAGCAGCGCGACCGCGAGGATGAGCCCAAACGTGAACGTGGAGCCGCCGAGCAGCGGACTGAGCATCCGGTACCAAACGAGTTCCATCAGCAGAAACGCGAAGCCCACGATCGCGGAGGCCGCGAGCACGAAGCGCGGCGCGGAGGCTTCACCCTCGCAACCCGCATCCACGCTGGGTTCGCAGCCATCGCTCTTGCGCGCCATCACGCGCGCGATCATGGCGACGAGCAGATTCAGCACGCACGCGCTCCAGAGCGTCATCCGGTTTCCCATCGCTTCGAGTGCGAAAAAAGTCGCGAGCACCGCGCCCGTCACCGCGCCGAGCGTGTTCATGCCGTAAAGCCACGCAAGCCCGTGCCGTCCCTCGTCGTCATTCCCCACGACACTGCGCGCCGCCGCGGGCAGCGTGCCGCCCATCAGAAACGTCGGGCCCGCGAGCACGAGCGCCGCCAGCACGAGACGCGCGCCTGTTCCCAAGACCGGACCGAGCGCGAGCGATCCGCCGAGCGCCGAGTAAAGCCAGCGCGCGAGCGTGACAAGAAACGGCGTGAGCGCCGCCGCGATGGCGATGCCGAATTCCAGCGTCGAATACAGCGCGAGCGGTTTGCGCGCGCGCTCCGAGCGATGGCCGAGCACGAGACTTCCCACGCCGAGCCCGCCCATGAAAATGCCGAGCACCGCCGCCGTCGCCGCGGTCGATGCGCCGAAGATGAGCCGGAATTCCCGCAGCCACACCGTCTGATAGACGAGGGCGCAAAGACCGGAACCGAACAAAAGGATGCTGACGGCGAAAACTCGCGGATTCATGGGTGAACGTCGTGGGATGCAAGTATCGAGCCAGTGCGCGCGGCGCGGACGCTGTTGTGAGGCGGAAATCAGGAAGAGGGCGCGGCGACGCGCGTGCTACCCGGATTTTCCCAGCAGCGTCCGCGCGTGGGCGAGCGCGGAGTCGGTTTTCCCGCCGAGCATTCGCGCGATTTCTTCGATGCGCGTTTGGCCTTCGACTTTTTGCAGTTGGGAAATCGTGCGGCCATCGGCGTATTCCTTCGTCACCACGAATTGCGCGTCGGCGACGGCGGCGACTTGCGGGAGATGGCTGATGCAGAGCACCTGCCGCTCCTTCCCGAGCGCGGCCATTTTTGCGCCGACGGCGTGCGCGATTTCGCCGCCGACGTTGGCGTCGATTTCGTCGAAGACGAGCAGCGAGATGGTGTCTTCGGCGGCGAGTGAGGATTTCACGGCGAGCATCACGCGCGAAATTTCGCCGCTCGAGGCGATGGCTTTCAGCGGCTTGCGCGGTTCGCCGGGGTTTGGGGCGAAAAGGAATTCGGCGCTTTCGAGGCCGTGCGCGGTTGGGGCGTCGTGCGCGTTCAGCGCGATGGCGAATTCGGATTTTTTGAAACCGAGATCGCGGAGATGCGCGGTGACGCTCGCGGCGAGTTTCGGCGCGGCGGCTTTGCGCTTTGCGCTGAGTTTCGCGCCGAGATCGAGCAGCGCCTTGTGCGCGGCGTCGATGGCTTTTCCGAGCCGCACGATGTCTTCGCCGCGCGACTCGATTTTTTGCAGCCGAGCGGCGGCCTGCGCGCCGAAGGCGATCACGTCGGCGAGCGAGCCGCCGTATTTGCGTTTCAGCGTCTCGAAAAGCGAGATGCGCTCCTCCATTTCCGCGAGCCGCGCGGGATCGAGGTCGAGGTCTTCCGCGTAACGCTGGAGCGATTGCGCGAGGTCTTCGAGTTCCGTGACGGCGCGCAGATGCGACTCCGCAAAACGCGATGCCGACGGATCGACGCGCTCCAGTTCGCGCAGCAGCCTGCCCGCTTCGCCGAGCCGCACGAGCGCCGCCTCCTCGGACTCGGCCACGCGGTCGAGAATTTGCGTGGAAAGTTCCAGCAGCTTCCGGCTGTTCGTCGCGACGGTGAAGCGCGCGAGCAAGTCGTCCTCTTCACCCGCCACGAGGCTCGCCGCCTCGATCTCGCGCACCTGATGCCGCAGCAAATCGAGTTCACGTTCCAGCGCGGATTCATTCGCCGACAACGCATCGCGCTCCGCCGTGAGCGCGTTCAGTTCGCGAAATTGCGCGCCGAATTTTTTCCGCAAATCCTCCGCACCGGCGAACGCATCGAGCAGGCTCATCTGTGTGTCGTTCGCGAGCAGCGATTGGTGATCGTGCGGCCCGTGCAAATCGACGAGCGCATCGCCGAGCCCTTTCAAAACCGCGAGCGTCGTCGGGCTGCCGTTGATGAATTGCCGGTTCGCGCCCGCGTTGGAAAACACGCGCTTCAAAATGAGCTGCGCCTCTTCGCACGGCTCCACGCCTTGATCTTCGAGCCGCGCGTTCAGCGCATTCACGTCGGCCACTTCAAAAAGCGCCTCGACCGTGCAGCTCTCCGCGCCGGTGCGAATGAGCGTCTTGTCCGCGCGCTCGCCGAGGATGAGCTGGAGCGCGCCGACGATGATCGACTTGCCCGAGCCCGTCTCGCCCGTCACCGCAGTGAAGCCGGGCGCGATCCGCCATTCGAGTTCTTCGACGAGGGCGAGATTGCGAATGCGGAGCGAGGAAAGCGTGGCGAGCACGGGCCGACGTTATGAATCCCGCCCGCGCAGTGTCAAACCGGGTGCGGACCGACGTTTTTAACCACTTACCTGCACTTACCGGCACTAATGAAGAGTCGGATGAAACTGCGCCTTGATGTTTCCGCCACGGGACTGCGATGAAACTCGACTGATGTTCCGCTCATTTTATCTCCTGCTCGCAGCCGCCGTTTTTTGCGGGGCGCAAACGAGCGCCGCCGCCGAGGTCCGCGCGTGGGAGGTTTGGGACGATTGCGAGTTTGAGAAGGAGAAGTATTTCGATGGCGACAGCTTTCATGTGAAGCACGGCGGCGACACTGCGATCATCCGGCTCTACTTCGTCGATGCGCCGGAGACGGATGCTGGTTATGGCACGCGCATCGCGGAGCAGGCCGCTTATTTTCACACGACGAATGCGCTGATTCTCCAGCATGGCGCTGCCGCGAAGGAATTCACCGCGAGCTTTCTCGCAAAGCCGTTCCGTGTCATCACGCGCCGGCAGGTTTCGCCGGGCGCGAGTCGCGGTGAGCGATTCTACGCCATCGTCGAGCAGGGTGGGCGGCGTCTCGACCGGGCGCTCATCGAGGCCGGGCTCGCGCGAGCCAGCAGCGAAATCGCCGACTATCCCGATGTGTCCACGGGGCAACTCGTTTTCCAGCAATTGCGCGTCCTCGAACAGACAGCGGCTCAGGGCAAATGCGGGCTGTGGTCCCGCCCAACCGGGGCGGTCGGGAGGGCGGTTGAAGTGCTCAAGCCTTTTCTTCCAAAAGGCATGGGGACAAAAGATGCGCGACGTATCAATCTCAACACCGCGACCGCCGCCGAACTCGCCGCGCTCCCCGGCATCGGCGCGAAGATGGCCGAACAAATCATCCACGCCCGCCCGATCAAAGACCTCGCCGGGCTCGACGCGCTGCCCGGTTTTGGTCCGAAGAAGCTCGAGGCGCTGCGGGATTTGGTCAGCTTCTAAGGACGGCGCAGTACCCGCCGCTCGGAGAAGCCGCGGATGACGACGTAGAAAACCGGCGTGAGCAGCAGGCCGAAGAACGTGACGCCGAGCATTCCCCAGAAGACGGCGGTGCCGAGCGCGCGCCGCATTTCCGCTCCCGCGCCGGTGGCGAGTGCGAGGGGGACGACGCCGAGGATGAAGGCGAGCGAGGTCATCAAGATCGGGCGCAGGCGCAGGCGCGCGGCTTCGACGGCGGCTTCGAGGCGCGATTGGCCGGCGTCCTGGAGTTGCTTCGCAAACTCGACGATGAGGATCGCGTTTTTGCTCGCGAGTCCGACGAGCACGACGAGGCCGACTTGCGTGAAAATGTTGTTGTCCTGCCCGGCGAAAAAGACGCCGGCGAGCGCGGAGAGCAGGCACATCGGGACGATGAGGATGACGGCGAGCGGCAGGCCCCAGCTTTCAAACTGCGCGGCGAGCACGAGGAAGACGAAGAGCACGCAGAGCGGGAAGACATAGACGATCGAATTGCCGGCGAGGATTTGCTGGAACGTCAGATCGGTCCATTCGTAGTCGAAGCCGGCGGGCAGCTCGCGTTTCGCCACGCGGTCGAGCGCGGCGATCATCTGGCTGGAGCTGACGCCGGGGAGCGTGTTGCCGTTCACGTCGGCGCTCGTGAACATGTTGTATCGCTGCACGCGATCCGCGCCGCCGATGCGCCGCACATCGACGAGCGAGCCGAGCGGGACCATGCGCCCGGTCATGCTGCGCGTTTGCAGGCGCGGCACGTCCTCGGGCGCGTTGCGAAACTCCGGCTCGGCCATCGCGAAGACCTGATACGTCCTGCCGAAGAGGTTGAAGTCGTTCACATAGACCGAGCCGAGCGCGATCTGGAGCGTGTCGTTGATGTCGGCGAGCGAGACGCCGAGGTTCTTCGCGGCGGCGCGGTCGATGTCGATGAAGTATTGCGGCGTGTTCGGGCGGAAGCCGGTGAGCAGCGAGGTGAAGCCGGGCTCTTTCCCGAGCCCTTCGATGAGTCGGCGCGTCGCGGCTTCCAGCGAGGCGAGGCCCGCGCCGTCGAGATCCTGCACTTGGATTTTGAAGCCGCCCGAATTGCCGAGTCCGCGCAACGGCGGCGGCGGCAGCACGAGGATGCGCGCTTCTTTGATCGCGGAAAATTTTTGGCGGAGTGAACTCATCAGCGCCAGTGCGCTGAGCGACTTGTCTTTTCGCTTCGCAAAATCGTCCGGGATCACGAAGGCCGCGCCCACATTCGATTGGTTCGCCTGTAGCACCGACGAGTAGCCGGAGATGGCGAAGGTGTGCGCGACGCCGCGTTCGTTGCGCGCGATTTCATCGACACGCCGCACGACCGCATCGGTGCGGGCGAAGGATGCGCCGTCGGGCAATTGCACGACGACGAGGAAGTAGCCCATGTCCTGCACCGGGATGAAACCGCCGGGGACGCGCGTGAAGGTGAAAATCGTCAGCGCGATGAGCGCGATGTAGGCGCACAGCGAGAGGACGGTGTGCTTCACGAAGCCGCGGACGACGCGCGAGTACAAGTGCGTAAGGCGCTCGAAGGCTGCGTTGAATTTGGCGAAGAACCAGTGGATCGGGCGCAGTAGATCGCGATGTGAAACATGGGACGGATGGGACTCATGTTCCCGCAGCAGTAGCGCCGCGAGTGCCGGGGAAAGCGTGAGCGCATTGAACGCCGAAATCACCGTCGCCGTCGCGATCGTGAGCGCGAACTGCCGGTAAAACGCTCCCGTGATTCCACCCAAAAACGCGACTGGCACAAACACCGCGCACAGCACGAGCGCGATGGCGATCAGCGCGGCCCCGACTTCGCCCATGGCCTTGATCGTCGCGTCGCGCCGCTTCATTCCCTGCGCGAGATAGCGTTCCACATTTTCCACCACGACGATCGCATCATCCACGACGATGCCGATCGCGAGCACGAGGCCGAACAACGAAAGGTTGTTGAGCGAGGAGCCGAGCAGCTTCATCACCGCGAAGGTGCCGACGAGCGACACCGGCACGGCAATGAGCGGGATGATGGACGCGCGCCACGTTTGCAAAAAGAGAATGACCACGAGCACCACGAGCGCGATCGCCTCGATGAGCGTGTGCAGCACCGACTCGAACGACTGCCGCACGAAGCGCGTCGGGTCGTAGTTGATGCGGTAATCGACGCCCTGCGGGAATCGCTGCGAGAGCCGCTTCATCTCGGCATAGACCGCGTTCGCGGTGTCGAGCGCGTTCGTGCCGGGGAGTTGGAAGATGCGCAGCGACATCGCGTTCTTGCCGTCCATGTAGCTCTTCACCGAGTAGTCGCGCGCGCCGAGTTCCACCCGCGCCACGTCGCGCACGCGGATCACGTCGCCGTTCGCGCCGGTGCGCAGCACGATGTCGCCGAACTGCTCCGCCTTCGTCAGCCGGCCTTGCGCGGTGAGCGTGTATTGGAAGTCGGTCCCCGGCGGCGCGGGCTCCTGCCCGAGCGTGCCCGCGGCGACCTGCACATTCTGCTCGCGGATCGAGCGCACCACGTCGCCCGGCGTCAGCTCGCGCGCGGCGAGTTTGTTCGGATCGATCCAGATGCGCATCGTGAAATCCTGCCCGCCCAGCATGTTCGCATCGGCCACGCCGGGCAGCCGCGCGATGCGGTTCTGGATTTGGAGCGTGACGTAATTGGCGAGGTAAAACGTGTCGCGCGAACCGTCCGGCGAATAGAACTGGATCGCCATCGTGAGGTCGGGCGATTGCTTTTTCGCCGTGACGCCGAGCCGCCGCACGTCCTCCGGCAGACGTGGCAGCGCGGCGTTCACGCGGTTCTGCACCTGCACCTGCGCATCGTCGAGTTTCGTGCCGAGTTTGAAGGTCACGGTCAGTTGCAGCTTCCCGTCGCTCGTGCCGGACGACGACATGTAGAGCATGTTTTCCACGCCATTGATTTCCTGCTCCAGCGGCGCGCCGAGCGTGTCGGAAACGGTCTGCGCATTCGCGCCGGGATAAGTTGCCGTCACAATCACCGTCGGCGGCACGACCTCGGGATATTGCGAAATCGGGAGCTGAAAAAACGCGAGCGCGCCCATCAGCGTGATGACGATGCTGAGCACTGCCGCAAAGACCGGCCGATCGACGAAGAAGCGCGGGAGGTTCATCGGCCTAGCGTGCAGCCGCCGGAGCAGCAGGCGCGGCGGGTTTCATCTCCGTCTCCTCCGCCTGCACCGGCGCGCCGGGGCGCACGGCCATGAGGCCGTTGATGACCACGCGATCCTCCGCTTTCAAGCCCTCGCGCACGATGCGCAGACCGTCTTCGAGCGGTCCCGTCACCACGTTGCGCGGGAGCGCCTTTCCATCCGCGCCGACGACGTACACGAACGGCTTTCCCTGATCGCTCGCGATGGCCGTGTCGCGCACGAGCATCGCCTCGTAGTCCCCGCTGCCGGGGATGCGGACGCGCGCGAAAAAGCCCGGCGACATCAGCCGGTCCTTGTTGTCGAAAATGCTGCGCGCCTTGATCGAGCCGGTGGTCGCGCTGATTTCGTTGTCCACGAAATCCACCTTCCCCTCGTGCGGAAAACCTTCCTGATTTGCGAGGCCCATCTGCGCGGGAATCTGCGCGAAGAGCGCGCTCTCGCGTTTCCCGGTGCGCGCGAGTTCGCGGTATTTCAGCGCCGAGCGTTCATCGACATCGAAGTAACAATAGATCGGGTCGAGCTGTACGATTCCCGTCAGCACAGTCGCGCCATTCGGGCCGCCGGTGATGAGGTTCCCCTCGGTCACGAGCCTGCGCCCGATGCGACCCGAGATGGGCGCGGTGACGCGCGTGAATTCGACTTCCAGTTTCGCCTGATCCACCGAAGCCTGCGCCGCCGCCAGTGCCGCTTCCGCGCCATTGCGCGCTTTCGCTTTCACATCCGCCTCTTCCGAGGAGATCGCCTTCGTCACCACCAATCTCGCCGCGCGATCCGCCTCGCCTGTCGCGAGGTCCAGCCCCGCCTGTGCGCGGGAAAATTCCGCATTCGTCCGCGCCAGCTCCGCGTCGTACCGGCGAGGGTCGATGATGAAAAGGAGATCGCCCTCCTTCACCTCGCTGCCCTCTTTGAAATGCGTGCTTTGCAAATATCCGCTCACCCGCGCGCGGACTTCGACGGATGCGACCGCACCCAACCGTCCCGTGAATTCATCCCACTCCGAAAGCCGCTTCGGGATCGGCTTCGCGACGGTGACTGCCGCCGGTGGAGCCTGCGCGGGAGTCGTGAGTTTGTGACAGCCGGTGAAGGCCGTGCCGAGCACAAGGGCGAGGATGAGGATCGGGCGGCGATGAATAATAGGTCCGTGATGGTTGCGGTTTCGCGAATTGTCAGCCTCGCAAACCCTGATGTTGGATCATCGCTGTAGCCGTTCTCTCCCGTTGTGTAAAACGCGGCTTCGCCGTGGTCGGCAACCCGACACCACTTTTCCCAATCACACCCATGCGCTTCCCCCCTTCAAATACCCGCTTGACGCTCCCGGCGTGGTTCCCTCTTATACCGCCGATTTTCGCCCGGAGCCTTCTCGGGTGCGCCAATCCCGACCACCTACCAACCATGAGTTTCCGCACCGTCTTTTCCACCGTCGCCATCAGCGCCGCATTATCCGCGAGCATTCTCGCCCAGGCGCCCACGCCGCCGATCGTCAAACAGATCGACGTGCAGTACGCGGGCGCGAATACCGTGAGCAAGGAGAAGCTCATCGCGAACATGCGGACGCGCGTCGGCAAGCCGTACGACGATCGCGCGGTCGAGGAGGATATCCGCAGCCTTTACGCGACTGGGAACATTTCCAACGTCCGCATTTTCGGCGAGCCGACGACGGATGGCGTGAAGGTGATCGTGGTCGTGCAGCCGAAGGCGCAGATCACCGAGGTCGCGATCACGGGCGTGACGCAGTTTAAGGAGAGCCGCGTGCGCAAGGAGATTTCCGCCAAGGCGGGCGACTCGCTGAGCGAGGCTGCGCTCGAGGCCGACAAGCAGAAGATTTCCGACTACTACGCGGGCAAGGGATTCGGCGAGGCGGACGTGACATACAAGGTCGAGTCGAATGAAAAGGCGGGGACGGCGCGCGTGGTTTTCACGGTTTCGGAAGGCGGGAAGCTGGCGATCAAGGCGGTCGTGTTTGAAGGCAACACGGTTTTCAAGCAGGGCGAATTGAAGAAGGCAGTGAAGTCGAAGCCGAAGGGTCTGCTTGATATGTTCAGCAAGACGGGGCGGGTCGATCAGGAGGCGCTGAACGAGGATACAAAGGCGTTGCGCGAATTGTATCAGGGCCGCGGTTATGTGGATGCGGAAGTGGGTCGGCCGCGGGTGGACCGCGATGGGAGCAAGGCGACGGTCACTTTCCCGATCAAGGAGGGAATCCAGTACCACGTCGGCAAGGTGAACTATTCGAGCGCGCAAGTTTTCACGCGGGATGAGATCGCGCGAAATGCGAAGATCGTGCCGGGGGCGGTCTTCACGCCGCAGAATGTGAAGGCGGATGTGAAGGGGATTCAGGATCTCTACGGGACGCGGGGATACATCGACTTTCAGGCGGGCGCGGATGTGAATCCGGCGGGGAAGGGCGTGATGGATGTGTCTTACAAAATGGAGGAAGGCGTGCAGAGTTACGTCGAACACATCGACATCCAGGGAAATACGCGGACGAAGGACAAAGTGATCCGCCGCGAAATCGCGCTCGCGCCGGGCGATCTTTACAACTCGGTGCGCGTCGATGCGAGCCAGTCGCGGCTGGAGAATCTGAACTATTTTTACACGCGGCGCGACGGGCCGGGGCATCAGCCGGTGAGCCTGTTCCCATCGGATACGCTCGTGCCGGGGCGCAAGGATTTGAAGGTGCTCGTCGAGGAAAAGCGGACGGGGTCGTTCAACTTCGGCGCGGGCTTTTCGTCGATCGACAGCCTGCTCGGCTTCGCGGAAATCACGCAGGGAAATTTCGATCTGCTCGGCTGGCCGCACTTCACGGGCGGCGGGCAGAAATTTCGGATGCGCGCGCAGTGGGGCACGCGGCGCAAGGATTTCATCCTCTCGCTTACCGAGCCGTACTTTCTCGACAAGAAACTCTCCGTCGGCGGCGAGCTTTTCTATCGCGACGCGAGTTTCGTGAGTTCCGTGTATGACGAGCGCCGGTACGGATTCGACATCAATGCGCGCAAGCCGCTGAACGATTTCACCTACATCCGCTTCAGCTACACGCTGCAGGATGTGGACATCCACAGCGTGGACTCCGGTGCGAGCCAGGCGATCCGCGAGGAGCAGGGAAACCGCATCGAGAGCAAACTCGCGGGCGGCATCACCTACGACACGCGCGACTCCGTGTTCCTGACGCGCCGCGGGCACAAGGTGGACCTGCAAACGTATGTGGCCGGCGGTTTCCTCGGCGGCGACACGGACATCTACGGCTTCGACCTCGAAGCGTCGAAATACTTCCTGCTCCCGTGGGATACGATCCTCACGCTCAATGCCGAAGTGGCCGTCGTGCAGACTTGGTCCGGCGGGGATCGCGTGCCGATTTTCGACCGCCTCTACCTCGGCGGCGCGAACAATCTGCGCGGCTTCAAATTCCGCGATGTCGGCCCGAAGGACAGCGACGACGAACCGCTCGGCGGGAACACGCTCGCCCGCTTCACGGTCGAATACACCTTCCCGGTCGTCGAGAAGGTGCGCGGCGCGGTCTTCTACGATGTCGGTTTTGTGAACGCCGACTCCTACGACTTCGACACCGGCGGCGTGAACTCCGACGTGGGTCTGGGCGTCCGCCTCGACCTGCCGATCGGCCCCGTCCGCATCGACTACGGCATTCCGCTGCAAAAGGACAACAGCAGCGGCAGCGGCAAATTCAATTTCAACATCGGGTACCAATTTTGAACGGAATCCCGCATCGCCAGTCTCACAGCCTCTTATTTTAGAAAAAATCCCTACATGAAACCCTACCTTGCACTGCCTCTCATCCTCGCCAGCCTCGCTTTCGGCGCTGTGTCCGCCTCGGCCCAAACCGTCAAGATTGGCACGGTGGACATGAAAAAAGTCTTCGAGAATTACTACAAAACGAAGGACGCCGAAGCCCGCATCAACGAGGCGCGCAACACCGCCAAGAAGGAAATGGACGACCGGATGGATGTCTATAACAAGGGCGTCAACGAGGTGAAGAAGATGAACGAGGAAATCGAGAGCCCCGCGCTCGGCAAGGAAGCCAAGGAAACAAAAACCAAGGTGCGCGACGAAAAGGTGGGCGAACTCAACACGATGCAGCGTGAGATCAATGAATTCCGCCAGACCCGCGAGAAGCAGCTCCAGGAGCAGTCGGTGCGGATGCGCGGCGGCATCGTGGATGAGATCAACAAGATCGTGGAGGCCAAGGTGAAGAGCGAAAATTTCGACGTGGTCTTCGACAAAAGCGGCCCGAGTCTGAACGGCGTGCCGATCGTGCTCTATTCGCGCGACGCCTACGAATTCACCGACGAAGTCATCAAGCAGCTCAACAAGAACAAGGGCAAGGACGAGCCCGCGCCCAAGGCGGACGCGCCTAAGGGCGATGCTCCGAAGGACAAGCCCGCCAAGCCAGCGGACAAGCCGAAGTAAGTTCACCGATTTTCTGTGACGATCACAGTTCAAGAACTGGCCGCCCTCGTGGGCGGCCAGTTTGCTTTACCGGCGGACGGCGCGAAAACCATCCGCGGCGGCGCGGCCATCGCCGAAGCGGGCGAGGGAGATGTGACGTTTTTTGGAAACACCAAATATCTCGCCGCGCTGAAAACCTGCCGCGCCACGGCGGCGCTCGTCCCCCTCGATTTCACCGAGGAAATCCCGCCTGTCGCCATCCGTGTCGCGAATCCCTCGCTGGCTTTTTCCAAGCTCATCGAAAAGTTCGCGCCCACGCCCGTTCGGTTCGCGCCCGGCGTTCACCCAACCGCCGTCATCGGCCAGGGCGTCACCATTGGCGAAGGCGCGTCCATCCAGCCGTTCGTCGTCATTGAGGATGGCGCATCGGTCGGAGCGGGCACGGTCATCGGCGCGCACGGATACCTCGGGCACGGGGCGAAAGTGGGAGCGGATTGCCTGCTGCACCCGCGCGTTACCGTCGGCGCGCGGTGCGTCGTCGGCAGCCGGGTCATCCTGCACAGTGGCGTCGTCCTTGGCAGCGATGGGTTTGGGTTCGAGTTTTCCGGGGGAAAACACGTCAAGATTCCCCAAATCGGCATCGTCCAGATCGACGACGACGTGGAAATCGGCGCGAACACCACGATCGACCGCGCCCGCTTCGGGCGCACCTGGATCGGCGAAGGCACCAAAATCGACAACCTCGTGCAAATCGCCCACAACGTCGTCATCGGGAAACACAGCCTGGTCGTCGCCCTCACCGGCATCGCCGGCAGCGTGCGGATCGGCAATTACGTCACCCTCGCCGGGCAGGTGGGTATCGTCGGCCACATCGAAATCGGCGACCAGGTCACCGTGGCCGCGAAAAGCGGGATCAGTAAGAACATTCCCGCCAAAGAGGTCGTCTGGGGCAGCCCCTCGCTGCCCATGCGCGAGGCCAAGGAGCAACTCGCCTACATCCGCCGACTCCCAAAGCTCTACGACCGAGTGAAAAAGCTGGAAACGAGAAAGCAGAACGCGGGCACAGGCAAGGAATTTTTACCGCCCGAAAGCTAATCCGTGGCGGTATGCAACCGCGTCCCGTATCCTCCCGTAATTCAAACTCGAAATCCCGCTTTCATGGCTACACGCAAACGCAAAGTCTCAGTCGTAAAACTGCCCCTGCAGCGCCAGTTCGCCTTTTCCGAACAGGGCCGCGTCTTCAACCTGCGCGCGATCTTCGACAAGCTGAACGCCCGCTACTTTCGCAACCGCCTGAAAAACTACAGCATCGTCTGGGGTCGCAAGCGCAAGACCCGGCCGCGCGATGAAATCGTCTTCGGCACCATTCAGGAAGACGACCGCATCATCCGCATCCACCCGCTGCTCGACCGCGCGATCGTTCCGACTTGGTTCGTCGAATATGTCATTTATCACGAGATGTGCCACGCCGTCGTCCCGGACGAATGGGATTCCGCCGGACGCCGCATCGTGCATCACCAAAAATTTTACGACCGCGAGCGCCGCTTCCACTGGTTCCGCCGCGCGAAGGCATGGGAGGAAGAGAATCTCGGGCGGTTTCTCAGGTAGGGAAAGGAGCTTTGAGCTTTAGCTCAAGGTGAAGAACGAACTCAAGGCTTAGGGCTGCGGCGTGACCACGGACTGGGGTGCTTCGAGCAATTTCTTCACTGCCGCCGCCGCTTCCGATTCTCCTTCCGCACTATAGCCGGTCTTTACCCACGCGACCTTTCCATCCGGGCCGACGATGACCGTGTGGGGAATGCCATCGACTCCGTACTGCCGCGCCACGCTTTGGCTGGCATCCATTGCGACGGTGAATTTCCAGTCCCGCGTTTCGAGGAATCGTTTCACTAGCTCCGCAGGTTCGCCCTGGTTCAAGCCAATGAGTTTTACCCGCTCGATGGGGAATGCTGACATCGCCTTGATGAGTCCGGGCAGCGACTTGATGCACGGGCCGCACCAGGTGGCCCAGAAGTCCAGCACGATGACTTTCCCCTTTTCCTGACTAAGATCGAAATCGCCGCCGCCGAGCAGCGCCAGTTTGAAAGTCTTCGCCTCTTTGCCAAGGGACGGCGAGCTTTCGCCGCCGGTCTCGGGAAGCACGGGTTCCGGGGCGTTGGCGAGCCGCCAGTCCTTGAGCGACTTCATGGTGGCGGGTGCCGCGGGTGCCGTGGTGCGAATGGTATAGACCTGCGACATGGGCACCTGACAGCGGCCATAGATGGGATGGCTCCCGGAGATGGAATCCGGCTCGAACTTATCCACCTTCATCCCCAGCAAAGCGCCGTTGGTCAGCAGGAGCCAGTGGGTGGGTGAACCCTGTATCCCGCCGAATTCCGCCTTTAACACAGCCTCGAGTTTTTCGTGGTTGGCTTCCGTGTTCGTCATGGAAAGCTGGGTAGTCTCCGGTCGCCAGACGAGGGCAGCCCCCGTCGGGAAGGTAACACCTTTCTCCACAAAAAATGCCTGTGCGGATGCAGCCTTGGGAAAGGCGTCCGCTTTTAGCCAATAGGACTTGGCCACTAATTCCTTCTCCGCATCGGAAGGTGCCGCGAGCACAATCGTGCCGTCGTTTTCGAGACGGTATTTCAGGCCGAACAGCGAGCATAGTTGCTCCAACGCCTCCCCGACCGTCTGGCCGCCGAACTGCATTTGGACTCTGCGGGAATCAGGCTTGCTGCTCTCGGGAAGTTTGAATTTCAACCCGCCAGCCTCGCGTTGGAGAACACCGGTCAAGGTGCTCAAACTCGCGCCACTATAGCCCGAGCGTCGTTCGATGGCTTTATCGAGCAGCTTGAGCGCAGGGTTTTCGCCAGTAACCGGAGCCGCATCGGGATCCGCCTTCTTCAGCCAGATCGCCGCCTTCACCCGGTCGCGCGG
>JAYVRQ010000445.1:0-4678 GCA_043776145.1 Chthoniobacteraceae bacterium | reverse complement strand
CCAAATTCGCCCATGAGGATGTCCCCCTGCGGCTTCGGGATGATCACCGTGCCATTCTTATACACCGTGAGCGCATTCGAGCGATGCCAGTCGTCGGTTCCATTCCCGATCTCAAATACCGTATCCTGCGCATACCATGTCGCATTTCCCCCCGCCGTCGCACCGCCCAGATTGAATGACCCAAATGCCGCCGACGCAATCGCATTTGCCCTCGTCCTCATACTCGCCGACGCATCCACCCTTCATTTTATCTGTCCCTCGTTCCACGAAACAATCGCTTTCGGAAGTAAATGACAATGACCGCGAGCAAGGACGCGAGTGCCGCGTAGATGCCAAAATTATTCCGGGCGTTTTGCGCGGGGTTTTCAGTGTCAGCTTTGTCATTCGGACTTGTGACCGTCTGCTTTGAAACCGAGTTTCGCGCGCTTGCGAGAGAATCGGCGGTCTTCACTTTTGGCCGCCATACTTCAGTCACCCCTTCCATGAATCTGGATGGCGCAACGAATGCCTCCCCAGGAACGGTCTCCGGCAGGCGTCCCTCGGTGACGGCCTTCTCGTTTGCACGCCACCACTTTTGCACGACCTCACGTTCCCGATCATCAAAGCGATACCCCTTTCTCCAGTTCGGATCATATTTGTCTAACGGCACGGCCTCGGCCTCGTGTGACTTTTCACGGAAGAAAGCTGCCCGATCCTGCTCAATGGAACGCGCCCAGTCACGCACTTGCGGCGGGAATTCCTTGATATTCCCGACTAAACCAAGCATCGGTCCAGCGGAAGTAAAAGACATCGGCTGCTCGCCAGTATCTGGATAGGGCACTTCGGACATGCTGGCCCGTGCGAATGCCGCAACAGCCAAAGGGGAATGCCATTGAACCAGGTGCCCGGCTATGGCTTCATATTGATGGATTTCAAATTGCCGGACAAGGTATTTCCCGGTGATCTCATCGTCCAAGGCCAGCAGCTCGTCAAAGTCATCTTTTTTTAGATTAAAATCCTCATAAGGTAGATCAGGGTCGAATCTCCGGGACGCATCCGCATATATTTTCTTCTTCTCAGGGCTCAGGCTGCGCAGCAACTCCTGCCGCTTTTGATAGGACATAAAATAAAGCTGACGCCGCTCCTCCATGAGAAGCGGTGGCATGGGAATAGGTTTGTAAGGCTCTGCTCCCGCGCGCAGCACAATGGCACACAGCAACGCAAACATCCACCCAAGCCTGTGCAGCGATTTTCCATTCATGGCTCAAACTTTTTCGCATTGTTATTTGCCACGCGCCAATCCTCGTGGCGTATCCAGAGGGAACGCTGATTCGTTCCGATCGCAGCCCCGGTATCTACACGGATGATCACGTTGGACTCCTCTGCCTGACACATCAGTGGCCAGTAAAGCCTCTGCTTCACCGGCCATTGCCTCCCGCCAGCAGGCACATTCGTCGCGGCAGACCAGCGGAGGTCAATACCCAGCAAGCCGATGCCTAGAAAATAGTTACGGCTGTCACTGAACCATCGTTGAGCCCATGACACGGGCGTTCCATCCAAGTTATAATGGAGATAAGGCCCCGGTCCCTGGTCATGGTTGTTGAACGGCGCGATGGCGTTTGGGCTGCGTGTACTTAACCCCAAGGAATGTCCTACCTCGTGGATGCAAATGCTCTGAAAATCCTCCAGAATGATTTCTGAACTGTAAAGCTGGTTCGCCGTTGGTCTGCGCTGTATTGCATCAAATGCCTCCGTTTGGACAAAGACGACATCACGTAGCTTGGTTGCGTCCACCATGGCATTGGATATTCCGTAAACCGTCTTGTCGGAAGAATGGTTCACCAGCACCAGGTGTAGTTTCGGCATTTGGGACGATTGAGCATAAAGAGTGGTTCGGATAGCTTTTTGCTTGTCCACATCCTTCATCCCTAGCTCGATCACACTCGGGGAACCAACGCGCGGCGTGCCGAAGTTGCCTATTGTGAGCGTACGGAATTCGGGCTGGCCATTCACATCTGAAAATGCCGGGACGAAAACTACACGCGCCTGCCAGAACGCCTTGTTCAGCTTCGCCAGCAACGTATTTGCAGTCTTATAAAACGCAGGCACGGCATTTGGCGTGTTGGCCGCACCATCCTGCAGCGCCCAGAAGCCAATAGGGATCACGCGCACGGGGAGCACCTCCATCTTCAGCTTGCCCTGAGCTTTTCCGGTCGCTTTACTTTGATAGTCCACGTTCCTGAGCGACATCTCAATCGTCTGCGGAGTAGGATCGCCACTGCCGCCATAAGGCGCGGAATAGGCCCGGATCTCCATTCTCCGGGGCGTCACCGCATAGGCATCGCTTCCATGTTGCGTGGTTGTACGCTGCCATGCATTTCCATTCTTGAGTTCAAGCACACCGTCGCCGGGCTGAATCGTCGGCTGTGATGCGGCCAAAGACGGAAAAGTGTTGTCGTCCGATGCAGACTGATGGCTGACAGTCACCACCGTGTTCTTCATAAAGGTGAGATCAAAGCTCGGATAATTTGACAAATTCGTCGCCGCTTTTGTCCCCGCTATTGGAGGATGAGCAACAGCCCACCACTCTGGGACATCATCATCTGTCGGGCCATTATCCGTATGGCGGTCACCCGGAATCGGTGGGTCGAAACCGAGATAGATGTCCTCGGCTTCAAACCGGGCAGGTCGTTGAACTCCGGCGTTCTTTCCGGTTCCGTTGACGTTGGATGGCATCACTGCCCGAGAACCACCTGCTTCCGCAGCAAGGGGCGCGTCCAAATCATTGTTCCCAGGCGTCTGGCTGGCAGCGAGCGATGTGCAACGTGAGAGCGTGTAACAGCCCGCTTCTGTGGTTTCCATGCAAAATTCCCGGGAAGTCCAAGTCCCGGAACTTCCGGAAGCACCGGTTCCACCCTCAAGTGCTTCTGCATTAAAGTAAATATACTTTGGCACCCCGTTGGGATAAGTCTTCTGTGCGATGACTACGCCTGCGGTAGCCGGGTCCGCATCCGTGATGAGCGTGGGAACGACGTTGCGCAGTGCGGTGTGGTATTTGTCCCAGTCATCCCGCGTGCCGTTAGGCTTGTTCGTCCACTTGAGTAGGTCGAGCAGTGTTAGGCTGGTGTCCCAGTCACCTGCGGGCGATTTGAAGCCAAACCAGTATCTCCAACCCGTCGCAGCGCTGTAGCTGCGTCCGATTGCCTGGTGGTCGCCATTCATCTGCCAGATGCCATCCGGCGCCGCGTGCAGAGAGCCGCCCTCGTAGTATTTGTAGTCATTTCTACGGCCGCCGGGGGCAGACGGGTCATCCACTTGCCCCACCGCGAGGAATGCCCCGTGCCCATTCAGACCGAAGCAAAAAGACCCATAGGGAAAAACCGCCGATCCATCGGAGAGCGACGGCACCTCGCTCCCGTCATAAAGCCTGCGGAAGCGATAGGTGCCCACATTCTTGAAATATAGATCGTTTGGATAAGTCGAGGTGAACACCGTTTCCGAACCCAGCGTGTGGCCAGCATTGTCCACCGCGGTCACAGTGCTGCCCGCCCACTGGTCGTTGCTATTGCTATTGTAATGCACCGGCCCCGGTGGTGTGGGATAGCTCGTCAGCGGCCAGGCAGTGACCTTCGATAGCAGACCATTTCCGTGAAATGAGTAGTTGATGTTGTCGTTAGTCGAATATCCGGCATAATCCGTAACTGTTGTGGTTGCCAATGTGGCTGATGCATTGATCCCATTCACCCTGAGTTCGGAGTGTGCACGGCCTGTATTACTTCCGTAATCAAATTCGTTGAATATCCAAAGCTCTGAAGTGCTCATGGTGGCCGAATAGTTCGCCCCGCTTGCGGAAGGATACTCCATCGCAAAATTCGGCGGCATTGCGCCCGTCGGCTGCGTGAGCGCGCCATTCTGCCATCTATACACATGCCCGGTCTTGCCGCCGCCGGATGTCGCGTCACTGGTGCCGAAAAAGGCGACGTTGTGGTTGTCATCCAGCGCGACCTGCGTGGCGTTGAAGGTGGCCTTCACACTGTCTGGCAGATAGGAACTAAGGTCAGTCACGGCATAGAACTTTGCGGGGATGGGGTCGCTCCTCCGAATATCGTTTGGGTAAAAATCCAGACCATCAATGACGCCATCGCCATCGGAGTCCGCCACTGTTGGGTTCAGGCCCGTCAGGAATTTCTGTAAATAGCTCAGCCCGCCGGGTGCCATGGTAAAGGCATCAGCGGGGTCGTGCGGGTTCAGGCCGTAGCGGGTTTCCCACCAGTCGGGGAGGCCGTCGGTGTCGGTGTCCTGGTTGGCGTTGAAGCTGAAGGTTATCTTGAGCTGGCCGAGATTTGCGGGGGCGTAGTTGGCGGTTTTGTCCACTGGCTGGCCGGGAGGGGCGGGCTTGTTCACGGGATCGTTTGGGTTCCACGGGTAGGCGTGGGGCCAGTTGGCGGGGTAGTCGTGGGCGATGAGTCCCGCCCTCGTATCCACTCCGAGGGCGATGAGCCGGTCGTAGAAGGGCTTGGCGACTGCTTTGGTTTGGCCGAGGTTCACCGGGGCGTAGTTGTCGGGCGTGGTCTTCTGGAAGCCTGCGACGAGGCTATTAATAGCCTGCCCTGCCCCGCCCACGGGGGCAAGTTTCTCGTCCAGGTGTTTCTTTGCCTGCGTGGCGGCGTTCTTGAGCTGGCCGAGATTTGCCGGGGCG
>JAYVRQ010000444.1:0-17196 GCA_043776145.1 Chthoniobacteraceae bacterium | reverse complement strand
TTCGGCGAGGACGACTTCGCAGCCGATGGCGGCGAGCATCGTCGAGAGGACTTCGCGGTTTTCGCGGATGTCATCGACGACGAGCGCGCGGACTTTGCCACCGGCGGCGAGGCGCTCGATGCGGCGCGTGGCGGCAGGTCCGCGTGCGGTGGCGGCGGGGAGCGGGATGGTGAAAAAGAACGCGCTTCCCGCGCCGGGTTCGGAGCGGACTTCGAGCGTGCCGCCCATGAGTTCGACTTGCCGCTGGGCGATGGTGAGGCCAAGTCCCGTGCCGCCTTTTCCGCGCGAGCCGGGGCCTTGCTGGAAGGGTTTGAAAATCGTGCGCTGCGCCTCCGCCGGGATGCCGATGCCGGTGTCGCTGACCTCGAAGCGCCACGCGCCGTTTTCGCTTTTCACAATGCGGAAAGTGACGCGACCGCGCTCGGTGAATTTCACGGCGTTGCCGAGCAGATTGATGAGCACCTGGCGCAACTTGCCTTCGTCGCCGCGGACGATGAGCGCGCGTTCGTTTTCGATTCCGTCGATGCGCAGGCCGAGATGTTTTTCCTCGCACGGATGCTGGAACATCGCGGCGAGTTCGCGGACGAGGGCGACGAGGTCGAAGTCGGAGGGCGTGAGTTCCATGCGCCCGGCGTCGATTTTCGAGAGGTCGAGGATTTCGTTGATGAGGCGCAGCAGGTGGTCGGAGCTGTTCGAGATCGTGGCGAGCGCGTCGCGCTGGAACGGGTGGAGCGCGCCGTCGCGGAGGAGGATTTGCGCGTAGCCGAGGATGGCGTTCATCGGCGTGCGGATTTCGTGGCTCATGTTCGCGAGGAATTCGGACTTCGCGCGGCTGGCGACGCGCAGCGCGGCGTTCGAGCGCGCGAGTTCGTCGGTGCGGCGCGCGTCGTTCCGCAAATACGCGGCGAGGAGGCCGGTGAGGAGGAGGCCGGCGGCGAGGGCGGAGCGCGACTGCCAGTGGAAGGGCGCGGTGCGAAACGCGGTGACGGGCTCGAAGACGAGCGTCCAGCGGCGTTGGGCGACTTCGAGCGGAGTGGTCCAGCTTGCGAGCGCGCGGCGGTCGCCTTCCTGCCGGTAAATCGCGTTTCTCTCGGCGGCGTCATGGATGGAAACGGCGATGCCTTTGTCGCCCGCGGCGAGCAGCGAAGCCTCGACGAGATCGCCGATGCGGAAGACGGCGACGGCGAAGCCAGTCAGTTGCTCGCGGCGCTGCTCGATGGTTTGCGGATCGCCTTTATACAGCGGGTGGAAAACGAGGAAGCCGCGCTGCGAAGCCTGCTCCTGAGCCAGTCGGACGGGTGCGGTGGCGGTCGGCAGGCCGGAGTCGCGCGCTTTTTCCAGCGCCTCGCGGCGGCGGGGCTCGGAGCCCACGTCGAAGCCGAAGGCGGCGGCGTTGCGTTGCAGCGTTTCGAGGAAAAAGACGGGGAAGTATTCGTCGCGCGCGGTCGCGGTGGTCAGCGTGCCGTCGGGTTTTTCCTCGGTGAAATGGAACGCGGTGAAGCCTTCGGCGTGCGCGCGGTTTTCCCACGCCGCGCGCTCGCCGCCGGGCACGCGCGGATCCCACGCGAGCGCCTGAAGCTCGGGCTGCCGCGCGAGGGCGTCGGCGACGAAGGCGGTGAATTCGGCGCGGCTCACTTCGCCGCGCGCGGCGTAGAGCGAGCCGATGCCGTGGAGGACTTCCATCGAGCGCAGCACCTGGGCGCGCAGGACTTCGGCGCGGTCTTTCGCCACTTGCTCGATGGCGGCCTGCATGTCGCGCGTTTCGGTGCGATGCAGCGCCGAGGCGATGAGCGCGGAGAAAGTCGCGCCGAGCAGCAAGACGACAAACATCGGCGCGCGGCGGGGCGCGGGTGAGGCCACGGGCATGGGCGCGCAGTCAGCACGGGCGATGCCGGGATGGTTGGTTGAAATGGGGGACGGGATTTTACTCTGGGAAGAAATTTGGCGTTGTGGAAAACGAGGACAGCGGGTGGGCGGTGGAATGGCGAGATGTGCGCACGGGTGAGCGGTCTTGCGCACGCGACATCGCGATTTCCGGGTAGCACGCTCGTCCCGAGCGTTGGCAAAAGCGTCCCGCCTTTGCGGGCTTTTTCAGGCGTTCGCAACAGACGGCGCGTTGATCTTCACTGAGATAGACACTGTGGGAAGTTCGTTTCGGCGGGACGCCGAAACCAACCCTCGGGACGAGCGTGCTACCCGGAGTTTTACTTCGCCAGGTCCGGCAGCATTCCGGGCGCTTCCTCTTCGACGGCTGGCTTGGGCGCGACGACCACGAGTTTCGCGGCTGCGATGAAGACCGCCGCGACTCCGAAATAGCCGATCGCCACGAGCGGGGATTGCGCGATGCCGATGCGCTCGCCGTGCATGAAGCCGAAGAACGTGAGCACGCCGCCCGCCGCGGAAAAGGCGGCGGCTTTCGCAAAATGGCGGTCGATGACATACACCGCGATAGCGGTGAGAATCAGCCCGCCGAGGATCGCGCCGCCGCCGAGGATTTCGATGCCGTGATAGAGCACGCCTTCGTTGCGCATGTTGGCGATGAGCGATTCTTTTTGCTCGGGGCTGAGCGCGGGCATGACGGTGCCGGCGGCGGCGAGCGCGCCATTGATGACGACCATGCCCCACGCGGCGAGGTGCGGCGTGAGTCCGAGGACAATGGCGGGCGCGTGTTCCTTGGGCGTTTCCTGGAAAGCCTGCGAGCCGATGAGCATTCCGATGTAGAGCAGGATCGGCAGGATCGCGACGACGGGGATGAGCGCGAGCATCGTGGAGATGATGCCGAACCAGCAGAGCAGGATAACCATGAGGCCGGTCGCGGCGGAGTAGCCGATGCGGCCACCCATCGCCTTCCAGCCGGGGTGGCCGATGTACACGGCGTTGATGAACGGGTTGCCCATCATGCAGCCGATGAGGCTCACGACGCCGTCGGCGGTGAGGACGCGCGTGGTGGGATACTCGTCGCCGGCGACTTCGGCGCTCTCCACGTTGTCGATGGCTTCGACGAGATCGTAGATGCCGAAGGGAATCGCGGTGACGAGCAGGATGCCGAGAAATTCAAAGCCACCGAAGACGTGGCTGAAGACCGGCATCGGGATGCGGAAACCGAAATTCGTGAAGGAACTGGTGAGCGCCTCCAGCTTCATGCCGCCAAAATTATAGCCAAGCCCGGTCGAGACCCAGGCGATGAGCGTGCCCGCCGCGATGGCGACGAGACCGGCGGGGATGCCTTTGAATTTCACCCCGCCAAACCAGCTCAGCAAAATGATCGCGAAACAGACGAGCCCGATCACCGGCGTCATAAACATCTCGAGCGCGGGCTTCATGGAAATGAACGTGACCGAGACGCCCGCGAGCGTACCGAGTAACGCGGCGCGCGGCGTGATCTTGCGGATGACCGGCCCGACGAAGCCGCCGATCATCAGCACGAAGCTCTGGATGAACACCCACGTCAGCCCGGCTTCCCACCCTTTCAGCGGATCGCCGGTCTTCAGCGCGATGGGCAGCATGATGACGAAGGTGACGACGAACATGTGCGGCACGCTGATCCCCGAGGGCAGCGCGCAGACATCGTTGCGGCCCGTTTTTTTCGCGAGGCGGTAGGCGAGCCAGGCGTAGTAAAAAGTGGAGAGGCAGAGCATGAGCCCGGTCGCCGGGAGGATGCGCCCGAAGACGAGATCGTCCGGCATTTTCAAGACGAAGCGCAGGAGCGCGGTGAGCGTCAGCAGATTGACGAGGATGTTGGTGCCGAAGCCGAAGAAGGCGTTCCAGTCTCCGGGCACCCAGAGTTTGGGCTTGGTGGTGTCGTTCATTTTGGTGGTGTGTTGGTTGGTGTTTTTGGAAAGGCGGATCGTGCTCGTCCTCCTACTCGTCCTCGTCCTCGATCGGCTGGCTTTTCGAGGACGAGGACGAGGACGATTTTGGCGGCGGAAGCGTCATGGCAATTTGGTGGGTCGCAGCGCGGCGAGGAGGTGCGCGGAGTCGGAGACCCATCCGAAAATGCCGCCCTGCGCCTTGATCATTTTCAGCCCCATTTCCTGAAATTCGGGGAAGTAGCTGCCCACGCAGTCGGCGGGCACGAGGCAGTCGTAGCCTCGGTCGTTGGCCTCGCGGACGGTCGTGTTCACGCAGACCTCGGTGGTGACGCCGGTGACGACGAGTTGCGTGATGCCGCGATGCTGGAGAATCGCGTGCAGGTCCGTGGCGAAGAACGCGCCCTTGCCCGGCTTGTCGATCACGGGCTCGGTCGGGAGCGGGTAAAGCTCGGGGATGATGTCGTGGCCCGCCTCGCCGCGGATGAGGATGCGACCCAACGGGCCGGAATCGCCGATCGTGGTTTTACTGCGTCCGCGGATTTTCTTCGCGGGCGGGAGATCGGTGAGATCGGGCCGGTGCCCTTCGCGGGTGTGGATGACTTGCAGCCCCGCCTTGCGCCACGCGGCGAGCAGCTTCTTGTTCGGCTCGATCGTGCGGCGGAGTTGCGAAACATCGTTGCCCAGCATTTCGCCAAAGCCGCCCGGCTCCAGAAAATCGCGCTGCATGTCGATGATGACGAGCGCGCACCTCTCGGGTGCGAAAGTAAATTCGTACGGCTCGGCTTCGACGCGGATGGTGGCAGTCATTGGCCGCGCAATTAGCCGCGCCCGTGCCACGCGGAATGCGCGGCTTTCAACGTGCGTGATGCCAGCGACTTAAAATTTGCGCCGCGATTTTCACGATGCGCCTCCGAGTGTTGCGGCTGTTGCGAATCGAACACTCGCAACATTTGCCGACAGCTTTTCCCGCCCGCCAAATAATCTCGCCCCGCCGGTTGACAACGCCACCAATCGCAGGTTTCATCACGCCCCGCTCGAACCGGGCTCCACTTTTTTACCCATCACTGCCATGCCTGCGACTGAAGTCATCCTCACCGAAAAAATCGCCCATCTCGGCGCCGAAGCCGACATCGTGAAAGTCAAAGCCGGTTACGCCCGCAACTTTCTCATCCCGCAGAAAAAGGCCGTCGAGATCACACCCGCCACGATGAAGCGGATCAACATTCTCAAAAAGAAGCGCGCCGAGCGCGAGGCGAACGAACTCAACGAAGCCGAGGAACTCGCGCGCCGCGTGAACAAGATGAAGATCACGATGGAACTCGAAACGGGGACGACTGGGAAGGCTTTCGGCTCCATCACCGCGGCGGACATCGCGGAGCGCATCGCGAAGGAACTCGGCGGCAAGGGCGAGATCGACCGGCATCGCATCCACCTCGAGAAGCCAATCAAGGAAAGCGGCGCGCACGAAATCACCATCAAGCTCCACGCCGATGTCGTCGCGAAGCTCGTGGTGAACGTGAAGGCCACCGGCGGTCCCGAAGTCGCGGCTGCGGAGCCGGAAGAGGAAAAGGCGGAAGGCTTCAAGGCCAAGCCGAAGGCGAAGCACACGAAGTAACGCTGCATGGCAGACGAGGCTTCGAGCAAAGCTCAGAAGCCCGCGAAAAAAGCGGGAAACGGGGCGGGCACGGACCTTCAAAACAAGGTCAGTTATCTCCCGGATATTCACAGGTTATTACCACAGTCGCCCGACGCCGAGCAGGGCATCCTCGCCTCGCTGCTCCTCGCCCCGCGCGAGGTCGGCGGGTTGTGTGCGGAGAAAGGGCTCGGCGCGGCAAATTTTCACATCCCCTCGCATTCGACGATCTATGCCGAACTGCTGGAGATGTGGGACAAGAATGCGCCCATCGACGTCATCACGCTCTGCCAGCGGCTCCGCGATAAAAACCTGCTCGATTCCTGCGGCGGCGCGGCGTTCGTCACGCAGTTATTCACCTTTCTCCCGACCGCCGCCAACGCGGCCTACTATCTCGAGATCGTTCAGGAGAAATACACGCTGCGGGAAATCATCCGCGTCTGCACCGAGTACGCCGCGCGCAGCTACGACGAGCAGCACGATGTCCACACCCTGCTCGATGAAGTCGAATCGCGCATCTTCGAGATCGCGAAGGAGCGTTTCAAGGACAAGACCGCCAGCCTCAAGGACCAGCTCATGTCCGCGATCGGCAGCATTCAGGAGCTTTACGACCGGCGCGGCACCATCTCCGGCCTCGCCACCGGGCTCAGCGATTTCGACAAAATGACCGACGGCCTCCACGGCGCGGAAATGATCGTCATCGCCGCGCGCCCCTCGATGGGCAAAACCGCCCTCGCCATGAACATGGCCGAGCACATTGCCGTCGAGTTGCAAAAGCCCATTGCCGTCTTCTCCTTGGAAATGAGCAGCCAGCAGCTCGTCCAGCGCCTCCTCTGCTCGCGGGCGAAAGTGAACCTCGGGCGTGTCCGCGACGGCTTCCTCAGCGAGCGCGATTTTCCCGCCCTCACCGCCGCCGCCTCGAAGCTCTCGACCGCGAAAATCTTCATCGACGACACCGCCGGCATCTCGATCCTCGAACTCCGCGCCAAAGCCCGCCGCCTCAAAAGCCAGCACGACATCCAGGCCATCTTCATCGACTACCTCCAGCTCTTGCGGAGCACCACCCGCCGCGCGCAGGACAACCGCCAGCTCGAAATCGCCGAAATTTCCAGCGGCCTCAAAGCCCTCGCCAAAGAGCTGAACCTCCCCATCGTCGTCCTCGCCCAGCTCAACCGAAACCCCGAATCCCGCAGCGGCGACGCCAAGGGCCGCCCGCGTCTCAGCGATCTGCGCGAGTCCGGCAGCATCGAGCAGGACGCCGACCTCGTCGGCCTGCTCGTCCGCGAGGAATACTACGCCGACACCGAGGAGGACAAAAAAGCCTCCGAGGGAAAGGCCACCCTCATCATCGCCAAACAGCGCAACGGCCCCGTCGGCGACGTGAAGCTCACCTTCCTTAAGGAGTTCACCCGCTTCGAGACCCGCGCCGAAGAGGCCCACGCCGACGAAGACTGACGCGCCCCCGCGCTTCCCCGCTCCATCCCGCTACGGAGGCGTCACCCCACCGTTCGCGGGCGGCGGCACCGGCTCCTCATCCGGCCCGCTTTTCATCAGCGTATCCAGATCGAAATAAGCGGCCACCGCGTCCGGGTTCGCGCGGAACTCGTGCATCAACTGCCCGAGATTCCCGTAAAGCGCCACCGCCGCCTCCTTGCGCCGCACCTCCACCTGCGTCGAGAGCGTATCCACCGCCCCCTCCTTCTCCTGCTGCCCGGTGCGCGCCCCATTGAGGCTCGTGTGAAAGATGCCCACCTTCCCGCCCAGTTCCGAGATCGCCGCCCCCTGCTCCGCCAGCTCCGCGGCCTCCTCGGGCGTCAGCGCCGGATCGCCCGCCGCCGTCGTCAGCTCGGCGCCCTTGGTCGAGAGCCTCCCCGCCAGCTCCGTCACGCAACTGATGATCTCATCGCGCGCCCCCTCCGTGAACGGCTCGCGCCCGCGCGGAAACAAATACTCATAATGCGGGCTCCCCTGCCCCCAGAACGCGGCCACCTTCGACTCCCACTCGTCGATCTTCGAGCGCAGCCCCGGCCCCGGCGACCGCCGCAGCACCGCTAGGGCATTCTCCAGCGTCAGCGTCGCCGCCTGGTAGGCCGCGCTCGCATTGCGCCAACTCTGGTAAGCGGACTGCCAGTTCGTGCGCGGAGTCACCAGCGCCGTGCGCGCCGCCGCCACGGTCGCGTTGCCCCCGGCCCCCGCCGTCAGCTTCGCCGCGTGGTCCTCGATGAGGATATTCATGCGCTTGCGACTGTTGCGCGTGGAGTTGTCGAATTGGTTCTCGAGATAGTGCCAGGTTTGATCGGCCATAGGATTTGAAAAATAAGAGGTTTCAGCTGCTCCCACTGCACAGCCCATGCCAACCTCTCCCGTTTCGCAAACTTCCCCGCCCGCACCCCCGGCACAGGAGCAGGCGACGCCCCAGCGGACGACGGTGGCACCTCCACGGAAATAGGTCGCGCCGCAGCACCCGATTGCGCCACCGCCGCGGAAACAGGTCGCGCCTCGGCGGACGATCGCGTGGCTAAAACCCGCCCCCGTTTTGCCCCAGCGGACGACCGCCACGCCGAAACGGGCCAAATTGCCCACCCCTCCTTCGTCCGTTGTCGCGAAATGGACAGCCGTTTCGCCGCCAGGCGCTGTGCATCGTCCTCTCGATATTGAGAGTGAAAGAGCCGGGGCGTCACCCGCCGGGCCATGAGACGGCAGGCAGCCGCCGGCGAATTCCGCATCCCGTGAATCCCGTTCTTTTCCCTCGACAGGAAAGTGGAATTCTGGCAAAAGGGGATGCTTCGGCAAGATGACAAAGGGTCAGCCTGCACCGACGGACCCCGCTTTCCATCCCCTGCCATGATCGCTCGCAGATCAGAGTCACCCTCCACGAAAAGCATGAAAACTCACCGTTCCCCCCTCATCCTCCCCGCACTGCTTCACCAGGTAATGCGTGCGGGCCTCGCCCTCCTCCTCGGCTTTGCCCTGCCCGCCCCCGCGCAGCAGCCGAATACGCTCGTCCACTCGATCCCCGCCCCGCCGCTGGGCGCACAGGCTGGCGCGGGGCTCGGCTACAGTGTGGCGGTGGATGGCGGGCGAACGGTAGTGGGGGTGCCGTTTGAAGACCTCGGTGGAGGCAACTCCGGCGTGGTGAAGGTGTTTGACTCCGCCACAGGTGCGCTGTTGCACATTCTGGCGAATCCCAGCCCGGCGGTGAATGACTACTTCGGCTATTCGGTGGCGATCTCCGGGACGCGGGTGGTGGTCGGGGTTCCCAATGACGACACCGGGACGACCGATGCCGGAAGTGCCTACGTGTATGACCTCAGCAGCGGCACACCGATGATGTCCGTAATCCGGCTCAATAACCCCGGCCCGGCGGCGAGTGACCAGTTTGGCTATGCGGTGGCGATTGCCGGCACGCGGGTGGTGGTCGGTGCCTACCGCGACGACACCGGGGCTGGCGATGCTGGGAGTGTCTATGTGTATGACCTCAGCAGCGGAACCCCCGCGATTCCCGCGGTGACACTCCACAACCCCAGCCCGGCGGTGTTTGAAAACTTCGGTTATTCGGTGGCGATTGCCGGCACGCGGGTGGTGGTCGGGGCACCGTTCGATTCCACGGGAGCGAGCGGGGCGGGAAGCGCCTATGTCTATAACCTCAGCAGCGGCACGCCCACGATCCCGGTGAGCACGCTCAACCACCCCAGCCCGGCGGCGGATGATAACTTCGGCATCTCGGTGGCAATCTCCGGGACGCGCGTGGTGGTCGGGGCTCCCAATGACGACACCGGAGCGACCGATGCCGGAAGTGCCTGCGTGTATGACCTGAGCAGCGGCACGCCCGCGGTGCCTGTGGCCACCTTCAACAACCCCGGCCCGGCGGTGAACGATCAGTTCGGCTACTCGGTGGCAATCTCTGGGACGCGGGTGGTGGTGGGCACTTGGCAAGATGACACGGGGGCGCAAGACGCTGGGAGTGCTTATGTGTATGACCTCAGCAGCGGCACGCCCACCGTTCCCGTGTTCACGCTCAACAACCCCGGCCCAGAGCCGCAGGATTACTTCGGCTACTCAGTGGCGATCTCCGGGACGCGGGCCGTGGTCGGGGCATGGAAAGACGAAACGGGGGCTGGCGATGCCGGGAGCGCGTATGTGTATGACCTCAGCAGCGGAACCCCCACGATTCCTGCGGCGACACTCAATAACCCCGGCCCTGCGGCGAGTGACTTCTTCGGCTGGTCCGTGGCAATCTCCGGGACGCGGGTGGTGGTCGGAGCTTGGCAAGACGACGCAGCGGCGCAAGATGCTGGGAGTGTTTATGTGTATGACCTCAGTAGCGGCACGCCCACGGTGCCCGTGGCTACATTGAACAACCCCAGCCCGGCGGCGGATGACCGGTTTGGCTATTCGGTGGCGATCTCCGGGACGCGAGTGGTGGTCGGGGCTTATCAAGATGACACGGGGGCGACCGATGCCGGAAGCGCTTATGTGTATGACCTGAGCAGCGGCACGCCCACGGCGCCCGTGGCCACTTTTAACAAACCCAGCCCGGCGGTCAGTGACCAGTTCGGCTACTCGGTGGCGATCTCCGGGACGCGGGTGGTGGTGGGGGCTTTCGGCGACGACACGGGGGCAAACAATACCGGAAGCGTCTATGTGTATGACCTGAGCAGCGGCACGCCCACGGTGCCGGTGGCCACGCTCAACAATCCAAGTCCGGAGGCATTTGACCGGTTTGGCAATTCCATAGCAATCGCCGGGACGCGACTGGTGGTCGGGGCTCTCGGCGACTCAACGGGAGCGAGCGCTGCCGGGAGCGCCTACATGTACGACCTTGGCAGCGGCACGCCCGCAGTGCCTGCGGTCACGCTCAACAATCCCGCGCCGGCAACGAGCGACGGCTTCGGCTACTCGGTGGCGATCTCCGGCACGCGGGTAGTAGTCGGGGCATATCGCGACGACATGGGGGCGACCGATGCCGGCAGCGCCTATGTCTATGACCTCGGCAGCGGCACGCCCACGGTGCCCGTGGTCACGCTCAATAACCCTGGCCCGGCGACCGGGGATCTGTTCGGCAACTCGGTGGCAATCTCCGGCACGCGGGTGGTGGTCGGGGCCGTCTTCGACGACACGGGGGCGACCAATGCTGGGATCGCCTATATCTACGAACTCAGCAGCGGCACGCCTGCGGTACCCGTGTCCACGCTCAATAACCCCGGCCCAACATTGGGGGACAACTTTGGCTACTCCGTCGCGATCGACGGTATCACCGTCGTTGTCGGCACCCCGTCCGACGATAGCGTGATGCCCGACACGGGCTCTGCCTATGTCTTCGGCCCCAATCTGCTCGATCAAGACATTGACGGCCTCCTCGACTCCTGGGAACTGACCTACTGGCCGAGCACCACGGGTCACAGCGCGCTGGATGATTTCGATCACGACGGTTATGTGGAACTGCTCGAACTGGCGCTGGGCCTGAATCCCACGCTCCCCAATCCCGGCGGCCTGCCTCCGCTGACCACCGAAGGCGGCTACCTCACGATGACGCTCACCAAACAACCCGGCGTGACCTACGAGGTGCAGAGCGCGGGCACGCTGCTGCCGGATTCCTTCAGCGCCAGCACGACGACGGTGCTCATCAACAACGCCACCACCTTGAAAGTGCGCGACAACATTCTCATCGGCACCCCGCCCACCCGCTTCCTGCGCGCGAAGGTGACGGCGGCTCCGTGAAGCCGCCGCGCGAGCGGCAAGCCGGAAACACGCGCCGCTCGCGGCCCGCGCGCCCGCTCCCGCCCAAATGTGGAACACAGACCGGCCCGCGATTCGCAAGCGGGAGGGCGCGGCGAGCGTGCCGGGATGCGCCCTCGCGGCCCGGATGGCGCGCGAAACCGCACCCATCCAAGCCCTGTTTTTCACAACAAGCTGGCAAGCATTTTTCTCAAAAAAAGTTTCGCCGGTTCGCCACATTTTTCTTCGCCGATCCCACATCTTGTGGTTTTATTCCAACCCGCGCCCAATATGGAGTGGTTGTTCCTAGGAATTCACAGGGAACACACAACTTGTTGGGCGGGTTTTCGTCACTTATTCCCACGTTATTTACCGACCTGCCATGCCTACGCTCAAATCCACCCGCCGCGCACCTCGCCCGACTTCCGTCGAGACCTCTCGACGCCCCAGCACCGCCAAAGGACTCAAATTCGTCCGCGTTTTCAGCCACCCGACCATCGCGCCCTTCGACGAGATCGAATGGGAACTGCGCACGGCGGAGATCAATGACGACATGGGCAAGGCCATTTTCAAGCAGGAGAATGTCGAGGTGCCCGCCTCTTGGAGCCCGCTGGCGACGAAGATCGCGGTGTCGAAATACTTTTACGGCGACATCGCGAATGGGGCGGACCCTTACCAGAACGGGCGCGAGCGGTCGGTGCGGCAGCTCGTGCATCGCGTCACGCGCACGATCACGGATGCGGGGATCGCGGACGGGTATTTCGCGGACAAGGCGAGCGCGGATATTTTCTATCAGGAGCTGACGTGGCTGTGCGTGAATCAGTTCGGCGCGTTCAATTCGCCGGTGTGGTTCAATGTCGGGCTGTGGCATGAGTATAAGATCGGCAAGGGTCGCGGTGAGGGGAACTACTACTTTGATCGCAAGGCTGGCTTGGCGCGGCGCGCGGCGACGCAGTATGAATATCCGCAGGGGAGCGCGTGCTTCATTCAGTCGGTGAATGATGACATGGAGGACATCATGCGTCTCGCGCAGAGCGAGGCGATGCTGTTTAAGTATGGGTCGGGAACGGGCAGCGATTTGTCGTCGCTGCGCTCGACGCGCGAGAAGCTGAGCGGCGGCGGGAAGCCGAGCGGCCCGCTGTCTTTCCTGAAAATCTACGATCAGGTCGCGGCGACGGTGAAGTCCGGCGGCAAGACGCGGCGCGCGGCGAAGATGAATACCCTCAAGGACTGGCATCCTGACATCGAGGAGTTCATCGAGGCTAAGACGAAGGAGGAGCGGAAGGCATGGGCGCTGATCGAGCAGGGCTATGACGGTAGCTATAATGGCGAGGCTTATGGGTCGATCATGTATCAGAATGAGAACCTCTCGGTGCGGGTGAGCGATGAATTCATGCACGCGGCGATCGAGGGTCGCGAGTGGTGGACGAAGCTCGTGACCTACGGCCTGCGTTGCGAGAAAAAGGAGGCGAACACACTCCTGCGCAAGATCGCCGAGGGCACGCATGTCTGCGGTGATCCGGGGATGCAGTTCGATACGACGATCCACAAGTGGCATACCTGCAAAGGCACCGGCCGGCAAAATTCCACGAACCCATGCAGCGAGTATCTCTTCCTCGATAACACAGCGTGCAACCTAGCTTCGCTGAACCTGCTCAAGTTTAAGTCGGACGACGGCTCGTTCGATGTCGAGCGATTCAAGGCCGCGGTGCGCCTCTTTATTACCGCGCAGGAAATCATCGTCGATAACGCCAGCTATCCCATCAAGGAGATCGCCGAGAACTCCCATATCTTCCGCACCCTCGGCTTGGGTTACGCCAACTTGGGCGCGCTGATTATGAGTTATGGGTTGGGCTACGACACCGACGAAGGCCGCGCGCTCGCCGGAGCCATCACGGCGATCATGACCGGGCACGCTTACGAGCAAAGTGCGCGCATGGCGCAGGCCGAAGGACCGTTCCCCGGCTACCGCGACTCGCGATGCAGCGGCGTGAAGCAGACCGTCGATAGGTCCAATGAATCCTATATGCTCGACGTGATCGGCCAGCACCGCGCCGCCGTCGCCGACATCCAGGCGAGCGACCGTTTCGGCTATTTGAAAGACGAGGCGCAACGCTGCTGGGACAACGCCCTCGCGCTCGGCAAAAAACATGGCTACCGCAACGCCCAAGTCACCGTCCTCGCACCCACCGGCACCATCGGTTTCCTCATGGATTGCGACACCACGGGCATCGAGCCCGACATCGCGCTCGTGAAATACAAGCTGCTCGCCGGCGGCGGTAACTTGAAGATCGTCAACCAGACTGTAAAGCCCGCGCTCACTAACCTTGGTTACGACGCTGCGGACATCGAGCAGATCATCTCGCACATTGATAAGTTCGACACCATCGAAGACGTCCACGACGAGCACACCGGAGCCATCATTTTCAGCGGACTAAAACCCGAGCATCTGCCCGTGTTCGACTGTGCCTTCAAGCCCCACTGCGGCACGCGCAGCCTGCATTATCGCGGCCACATCCGCATGATGGCCGCCGCGCAGCCCTTCCTCAGCGGCGCGATTTCCAAGACTGTGAATCTCCCGAGCGAAGCCACGGTCGAGGATATTATGAATACCTACGTCGAAGGCTGGCGTCTCGGCCTCAAAGCCATCGCCATCTACCGCGACGGCTCGAAGCGCAGCGCCCCGCTCGCCACGAACAAGAAGACCCATAGCTCCGCCAGTTCCGACACCGCCATCGCCGACTTCGACGGTGTGCTCAACGACCGGGAGCAACTCGAAACCCGCCTCGTCGAACTCGAAGCTGAACTCGTTTCGCTTCGCGCCAAAGTCGGCGAACCCGTGCGCCGCCGGATGCCCGAGACCCGCGTCGCCATCAACCACAAGTTCGAGATCGCCGGCCACAAAGGTTATCTAACTGTAGGCATGTTCGAGGATGGCCAGCCCGGCGAAATCTTCATCCAGATGAGCAAGGAAGGCAGCACCATCGGCGGCCTCATGGACACCGTCGCCACCGTCACCTCAATGGCGATGCAATACGGCGTGCCTCTCGAAAGCCTCGTGAAAAAGTTCGCCTACCAGCGTTTCGAGCCCTCCGGCTTCACAAAAAATCCCGACATCCGCAACGCCACCTCCATCACCGACTATGTCTTCCGCTGGATGGGTTGCCAGTTCATCAAAGGTTACAAGGAAGCCACCAGCCCGCACCGCGGCCAGGCTGATCTGCCGATGAAAGAACTCAGCGACATCGACAGCAAAGCCATCAACCGCCCCGTGCCCGAACTTCCACGCGAGACCGCCAGCGTCATCGACATCATCTCGCACAAAAACGGCAGCGAAGGCCACCCGCACATCGGCAACGGCGCGCAAACCCACGCCGACCGCGTGAGGGACGCCATCGGCAACATGTATATGGACACCACCTGCTCGAACTGCGGCTCCAGCAAAGTCATCCGCGCCGGAGCCTGCGGCTGCTGCACCGAGTGCGGGACGTCACAAGGATGCTCTTAGTTGCAGCACACTCTGGTCTTTAACATTTGCACAATTCTCACCAACCCATGAGCGATACCAAAAAGAAAGAGAGCCCTCGCGACGAAGGTACCGGCCCCGTGCTTGCGGACTAACGACCCATCGGCTGCGCCGCCCGCTTCCGACATCTGGCCCGCGTTTATGAACGCCAGGAACGCACCCTCAAGGGGCTTCATTGGCTGGCTTTCCCCGGCCTCATGCGAACAACCCGCGGCTTGAGCACCGGTTGTGTGGATCGCTTTTCACTGGTCACTCAGCGAACGACGTTCGACACTCCCGCCCTTTCATGGCCCGTGAATACACTCTGCACCGGCACTCCGCACCCGCCGGACCTGCCATCGACTACGCCGCCGAACTGAATGAACAGCAATGCGCCGCCGTCACCGCGCCGCCTGGACCCGCGCTGGTCATCGCCGGGGCGGGGAGCGGGAAGACACGCACGCTGACTTATCGCGTGGCTTATCTCATCGAGAATGGCGTGTCGCCCGCGAACATTCTGCTGCTGACTTTCACGAACAAAGCGGCGCGCGAAATGATGGACCGCGTGGCGGCGCTGATTCCGAATGACATCAGCGGACTTTGGGGCGGGACGTTTCATTCGATCGGGAATCGCATCCTGCGTCGGTTTCCAAAGGAAGCGGGGTTTGCGCCGGGGTTTTCGATCATGGATCGGGAGGACCAGAAGGACATGCTGGACTCGGTGATCGCCACCCTTGGGCATGATCCGAAGGACAAACGCTTCCCGAAAGGCGACGTGCTTGCGGATGTGTTCAGCTATTCGATCAACACCGGCAAATCCATCGACGACGTGCTCGTGGAGAAGTACCCGCACTTCCTCGAATTCAGCGAGCAGATCGCCGGGGCGCAGAAAAAATACGAGGCGCGGAAGAAGGACGCGAACTCACTCGACTTCGACGATCTGCTGGAAAAGACGCTGCTGCTTTTGAAAAACAACGCGGAGATTGCCGCGTTCCATCAGCAGAAATTTCAGTTCGTGCTCGTCGATGAATATCAGGACACGAACCGCATTCAGGCCGACTTCATCGACCTGCTCGGCGCAAAGCATCGCAACGTGATGGTCGTCGGCGACGACGCGCAGAGCATCTACTCGTGGCGCGGCGCGAACTTTAAGAACATCCTCGATTTTCCCAAACGCTACCCGAACGCGAAAGTCTATCGCATCGAGACGAATTACCGCAGCGTCCCGGAAATCCTCGAAGTCGCCAACCACGCCATCGCGGCGAATGTGAACCAGTTCAAAAAGGAACTCGTCGCCGCGCGCGAAGCCGCGCCGATGAAGCCCGGCATCGTCCCGCTCGGCGACTCTTCGCAGCAGGCGCAATTCATCGCGCAGCGCATCCTCGATCTGCGCGAGGAAGGTATTGAGTTAGACGAAATCGCCGTGCTCTACCGCGCGCACTATCACTCGATGGAAGTGCAGATGGAACTGACTAGACATGGCATCCCATTCAGCATCACGAGCGGCCTGCGCTTCTTCGAGCAGGCGCATGTGAAGGATGTCGCCGCGTTCCTCAAATTCGTCTGCAACCCGCGCGATGAAGTCGCCTTCAAGCGCATGGTCCGCCTCCTCCCCGGCATTGGCGCGCGCTCTGCGGAGGGCTTGTGGAAAAGCGCATCCGCCTTCTCTGATCTCTCAATTCTCACCTCCAAACTCTCGACCCTACGAGTTCCCGCCAAGTCCGAAAAGGCGTGGAAACAACTCGCCCACACACTCGAAGAAATCGCGCCCGCGGGAAAACCGAACCCACCCGCCGAGATGATCGCGAGCGTGCTCGAAGCCGTGTACGACGACTATCTGCGCGTCAATTTTCCCAACTACGAGCAACGCCGCGAAGACCTGCAAACACTAGCCAACTTCGCCAGGCAATACGAGCAGCCCGCCGAATTCCTCGATCAGTTAGCCCTACTAACTAGTCTCGACCACGAAGTTACTGCCGCGAACAAGGACGACGAAATGGTCACGCTCAGCAGCGTCCACCAAGCCAAGGGACTCGAATGGAAAGCGGTCTTCGTCATCTGGATGACCGACGGCATGTTCCCCTCTTCGCGCAGTTTGGAAAGCGACGAAGCCATCGAAGAAGAACGCCGCCTTTTCTACGTCGCCGTCACCCGCGCCCGCGACGAACTCTACCTCACCTACCCGCACCTGCGCCTCAACGCAGGTTACGGCGAAATGATGCAGCGCCCGTCGCGCTTCCTCTCGGAAATCCCCAAGGCATCCATCGAGGAATGGCAAATTCGCGGCGCGTATTAGCCGGAACGATGCAGACGGGGCACAGGCTTCCAGCCTGTGGGGCCAGCAGCCATCCTGGCTGCTGAGTCAGAAGCATGGCGAGAAAGACTCGCACCTCTGCGGGCAAGATGCCCGCCGGCCCCACAGCCAGGATGGCTGTGCCCCGTTCTGCATCGTTCCGTATCGCTCTGCGGTGGGGCGCAGTAAAGCACGCGCCTACGCTGCCTGTCGCCGCGCGGGGCTATCCCGAAAT
>JAYVRQ010000443.1:0-4684 GCA_043776145.1 Chthoniobacteraceae bacterium | reverse complement strand
GCGCGACGGCGGCAAGCGCCTCGCGGACGACCTGCGCGGCGGGCACTTTGATGATTGCTGGCGCAGGCGCGGGCACGCCGTCGGGCCGCTCGGCGATGGCGAAAAATTCGGTGTCCACCGGACCCGGACAGACCGCCGTGACGGTAACGCCGGTGCCGCGCACTTCCGCGCGGATGCCTTCGGTGAAGCTGGTGACGTACGCTTTCGTCGCCGCATAGACCGTGAGCTTCGGCACGGGGATGAGGCTCGCGATCGAGCTGACATTCAGGATCGCGCCGCGCCGCGCGCGGACGAGATCCGGCAGCAGCGCGTGCGTGAGCCGGGTAAGCGCGGTGATGTTCACATCGAGCATCGCCTGCACGCGCCGCCACTCGCTTTCCTCGAAAAGCCCGTGGTCGCCGCAGCCCGCGTTGTTGATGAGCAGGCTCACGCGCTCCCCGTCGGCGGCGAGCGCGGCGAGCGCGGCGAGAAAATTTTCCGTCTGCGCGTCGTCCGCGAGATCGACGGCGTGGCAATGCACCGCGAGCCCCGCACGCGCGACTTCGACCTGCAATTCCTCCAGCCGGTCAAGCCGCCGCGCGACGAGGATGAGCGTGCCCGCGTGTGGCGCGAGCTGCCGCGCAAACTCGCGCCCGAAGCCCGAGGAAGCGCCGGTAATCAGAGCGGTGCAGCCGTCGAAAAATTGCATGGGCGGGGAGTGTTGAGGCGTCCGCGCCGGGTGACGAGGGAAAAAACGTGCTCTACGAAAGCAGGGCGCGCACGACCTGCCCATGCACGTCGGTCAGGCGAAAATCGCGACCCGCGTGATGATACGTGAGCTTTTCGTGATCGAAGCCGAGGAGGTGCAAAATCGTCGCCTGCATGTCGTGAACGTGGACGGGATTTTCGACGACGTGGAAGCCGAGTTCATCCGTCGCGCCATAGGTGATCCCCGGCTTCACCCCGCCGCCCGCGAGCCACATCGTGTACGCGCTCGGATGATGATCGCGCCCGAGCGAACGGCCCAGCGCGGGGTTCGTCTCGACCATCGGCGTGCGTCCGAATTCGCCGCCCCAAATCACGAGCGTGTCATCGAGCAGTCCGCGCCGTTTCAAATCCAGCACGAGGGCCGCACTGGCCCGGTCGGTCGTCGCGCAGTTGCCTTTGAGGTTTCCCACCACGTCGGAATGCGCGTCCCAGCCTTCGTGGTAAATGTTCACGAAACGCACGCCGCGCTCGATCATCCGCCGCGCCAGCAGACACGCGCGCGCGAACGATGGCTTCGCCGGATCGCAGCCGTAAAGATCGAGCGTCTCCTTCGTCTCGCTTTTCAAATCCATGAGTTCGGGCGCGGAAGTCTGGAGCCGAAATGCCATCTCGTAATTCGCCAGCCGCGTCGCGATTTCCGGGTCGCCCTCGCGCGCGAGCCGACCGCGATTCAGCGCGCCCACGAGATCGAGCGTGTCACGCTGGAGCCGCGCATCCACGCCCGGCGGGCTCGACACATCGAGAATGGGATCGCCCTGCGTGCGCAGCCGCGTGCCCGTGTAGATCGACGGCAGAAACCCGCTCGACCACAACGCCGACCCGCCGCTCAACCCGCTCCCCGTGCTCATCACCACAAACGCCGGAAGCTCCTGCGTCTCCGCGCCGAGCCCGTAAAGCACCCACGAACCGAGCGACGGACGCCCCGGCTGCGAGAAGCCGCTGTTAAAAAAAATCTGCGCCGGCGCGTGATTGAACTGATCCGTCTTCACCGATTTCACGAGGCAGATTTCGTCCGCGATTTTCGCCAAATGCGGAAGCATCTCCGAAAGCTCCGCGCCGCTCTGCCCATGCCGCGCAAACTTAAACTGAGGCCCGAGCACCGCCGCATCCGGCCGGATGAACGCATACCGCTGCCCCGCGATGACCGACGCGGGAAGCGGCTTCCCCGCGAGCTTCGTGAGTTCCGGTTTGAAATCGAAAAGGTCCAACTGCGAAGGTGCGCCCGCCATGAAGAGATGAATGACGCGCTTCGCCTTCGCGGGAAAATGCGGCTGCTTCACCGCGAGCGGAGCATTCCCGAAAGTCCGCACGGCGAGCGCATCGGCGAGCAGCCCCGCGAAGGCGATTTTGCCAAGACCGACGCCGCACTCGCGGAGAAAATGGCGGCGGGCGATGAGTGGAATCGCACCCGAATTCATGGCCAGTCCTCTCCTTTCAATCGCCGAAAAATCCTGTCTGGATCCATGGTCAGCGGAAACAAACCGCAGATCACGATGCGTTCGCCGTGAAGACGGTAAAACACTCCCAGCCGTTCCCGAAAAACGAGGCGGCGAAAATCACCGCGCCAGTGACCTGCGCTTTCGGGAAACCGCTTCAGCCGCTCCAAATCTTCGTCGAGAGCGAGCGCCAGTTCCGTTCCGCTTCCCGCGCAGCGATCCTCGCTGTCAGAGAATATTTTCTGGAGATGCGTTTGAGCCATCTGCGTCCAGATGAACTCAGCCATGCTGCTGGCGCAAAAGCTCGGATTTAACCTCCGCCCACGATTTTGCGGACGCTGGATCGCTCACATAATCGTCCCAGCTTTTCTTCAACTCCGATTCGATTTCCTCGTCGGACAACACGCGACCAAGAGCCACGACAGAATTGAAAAGCTCATCGGCCAGCCGCAAACGCTCACCCACGGGAAGTTTCATCAAATCGGGAAATCGTTCAGCGATCATGGTGTCGAGTGGTCGATCATTTTTCTCATCGCGTTCATTTTACGAAAACACCGCCGCCACATCCGCGGCAATGCCGATCGCGGCGTCGGTCACGATGCCGCTGTCGAAATTGCGCCGGGCACGGTCGGGCGTGATGGCGCTGATGAGTTTGAGATGCGGCGTGACGATCCAGCAACTCTTCACGCCGTGCGCGAAATACACATCGAGTTTGTCCATCACCGGCTGCATCCCTTGCTGCGGAGAAAGGATTTCGACGACGAGCAGCGGCGCGTCGGTGACTTTGGAATCGTCATGGTCCCAATCAACCGGCACGCGAGGAAAGATCGACAAATCCGGCGTGTAATCCCGACCTCCAAGCGTGAGCGTCAACTCGCTGCAAGTCCGGTATCGTTCATCTTTCAAAAACTGATTTCCCAAATTCATTTGAACGATTGCGTGATTGCGGCTCGGCATGGGTTTTCCTCTTTCGATTTCGTACGCGGATAACTCGTTTTGCAGCGTTGGCGGGCTCATGGCGCGGATTCTAGCTCTTGGTAATGGCTTCGTCGAGGTTCAGTAATGCCCGCACCAGCGTCGTCCATGCGGCGCGTTCGTTCACGTCGCCGTGGCCTTCGCCGGCGATGGTTTTGGCGTCGAGTTCGTTGGAAATGAATCGCGCTTTCTGCGTCTCGAAAAACTTCGCGAGCAGTGCCGTTTCGTCAGGAGTCGGCGGGCGCGTGAGGCATCGGCGGAAGAGGGATGCGATGCGTTCCTCGACGCTGCCGGGCTCGCTGGCGAGCTTCTTCCCGAGCGCCTGCGCGGCTTCGATGAAGACGACGTCGTTGAGCAGCGTGAGCGCCTGGAGCGGGGAATTGGAAACGTCGCGCCGCGCGATGCACGCCTCGCCGGTCGGTGCGTCGAAGGTCGTCAGCATCGCGTAGGGCGCGGTGCGTTTGATGAAGGTGTAGAGCCCGCGCCGGTGGCGGTCCTCGCCGGTGCTCGCGGTCCATTTCGGGCTGCCGTAGGCGACTTCGCTCACGCCTTCCTGCTGCGGCGGATGCACGCCGGGGCCACCCATTTTTTCCGAGAGCAGGCCCGCCGCGCGCAGGGTCGCATCGCGGATCATTTCCGCGTCCATGCGGCCTCGCGGGCCGCGTGCGAGCAGGCGGTTTTCCGCGTCCTTCGCGAGGAGTTCGGGCGTCACGCGCGAGGACTGCCGGTAGGTCGCGCTTGTCACGATGAGGCGGTGTAGTTTTTTCAAACTCCAGCCCTGCTTCACGAATTCGACCGCGAGCCAGTCGAGCAATTCGGGGTGCGACGGCGGCTCGCCTTGATAGCCGAAATCTTCCGTCGTCCGCACCAATCCGCGGCCAAACAGGATCGCCCACTGCCGGTTCACCGTGACGCGCGCGGTGAGCGGATTTTCCGGCGACACGAGCCAGCGCGCGAAGGCGAGCCGGTCGGGCTTCGCGTCCTTCGGCAGCGTGGGCAGGAAGGCAAACACGCCCGGCTCCACGCGATCCGTCGGTTGCAGGAATTCGCCGCGATTGTGGATGAACGTCGGGCGCGGATTTTCCGGCGGACGTTCGCGGAAAACGAGCGTCGTGCCACTCGCGGCGGGCTTGCGCAGTTCGCGGATTTTCTTCGCGGGCTCCGCGAGTTCCGGCGCGGTCAGGAGGAAATGTGCGCGCAATTTTTCCCGCTGCTCCGCCGTGAGCCGCGCATCGGGCAGCGCGATTTCATCCGGCATCTCGCGCGCTTCGGCCTCGCGCGGATCGTTCGTCACCGAAATGCGGAAGCGCCCGAGCGAACACGCATAGTGGCGCCCGAACATCATCTTCAGCGAAAGCTCGCGCGCGTCGGCGAGCGGCGCGGCGAGACGGAACACGGCCACGCTCGCCTCGCCTTCGCGCCCGCTTGCGCTCCATCCCGTCTGCGGATCGCCGTCGATCGCGAGCGCCGCATTCGCGGGAGCGCCGCCCATCGCGTTCTTCGCAAAGGTCTCGGTGGCCTTCCCA
>JAYVRQ010000442.1:0-4685 GCA_043776145.1 Chthoniobacteraceae bacterium | reverse complement strand
GATCGACGACTTCGAAACGGAAGGTGGCGGCGAACGGCGGTGGCTGGACGAATTCAGCGCCGATGCCTTTCGGCAGCGAGACGACTGCGGCAGCCCTGCCGGTTGGAGAGAGTGTGAGGAGGAAACCGATGGCCGACAGACAAATGATTTTTGCCGCTGCGAAGGCTGGCAAACGATACTGGGGAGAAGCCGCTTTCATGCGGTGATGCGTAGCAAGTGCGGGTGCCGAGCGTCAATTTCGATTTCCGAAAAAGCGCGGAAGATTGAGCGTGATGGAAAGTGGAACCACGACGAGGCTGTGGCGAGCACCAAAGGTGCGCAAACAAGCCAGCCCAAGGCAGCCCTGGGTCGCTGTTCCTCCGATGAAATGAGCCCTGAAAGGACGGCCCAAATTGTCACCCAAAGGACGGTGCGACCGGCGGAGAGATTCGCGAAATATTTCATGCAACGGCGGGACGCATCTGCGGGGCACCGCGCGGGAGCGTAATGCGGAACGCGCACGGGCAATAAGCGGCGTTGAATTCGATGGCGCACCGGCGGCACTTGCGGAAAAGTCCGCCATCCCCGCTCCCCCGATGCTCCGACGACTCCTTCTTCCCGCCCTCCTTTTCACCCTCGCCATCTCCGCCCGCGCGGGCGATCCGGTCATTTCGGAATTCATGGCGAGCAATCAGAATTCCGTCGTGGATGAAGACGGGGCGCATTCGGACTGGATCGAGATTCGCAATCCGGACGCGGCGGCGGTGAATTTGAACGGGTGGTTTCTCACGGATCTCGCGACGAACAAATCGAAGTGGACGTTTCCCAATGTGACGCTCGCGGGGAACAGCTACCTGCTCGTGTGGGCTTCGGGAAAGGATCGCCGCGTCGTCGGGCAGCCGTTGCACACGAATTTCAATCTCTCCGCGTCGGGCGAATATCTCGCGCTCGTGAAGCCGGACGGCGTGACGGTGACGACGGAATTCACGCCGGTTTTTTTGCCGCAGTTCACGGACATCAGCTACGGCACCTCGACGACCACGAACGACGTGACGCTCATCGACAAGCCGACGGCGGCCCGCGCGTTCGTGCCCGCGGACAACACGCTCGGCGCGACGTGGCGGGCGGCGGCGTTCAACGATGCGGCGTGGTTTGCGGGGACGTTCGCGGTCGGGTTTATGAACTACAACGCCACGTCGAATCCGAACCTCCAGACGGACCTCGGCATCGACTTGAAGGCGCTCGTGCCGGCCATCGGCGGGACGGGGCGCAACTCGTATGCGCGCGCGCATTTCACGATCGCGAATCCGCTGCTCGTCACGAAGCTTGTGCTCAAGATGAATTACGACGACGGCTTTTACGCATGGATCAACGCGGGCTATGTCGCGAATTCTCCGAGCGCGCCCGCGGAAGCCGCGCTCGTTTTCAATTCGCCTTCCGGGCAGGGCCACAATCCCGGCGCGTTCGACACCTTCGACATTTCCTCGAAGATCAACACGCTCGCGGCGGGCGACAATGTGCTCGCGCTGCAAACGCTGAACACGAGCGCGACGAGTTCCGATCTCTTCGTCTGGCCGCAGCTCGTCGCGACCATCGACACGGGCGCGCCGGGCGTCGCGGGCTACTTCACGACGGCCACTCCCGGCGTGGCGAATGGCGGGCCGAATACGATTCAGCTTCCGCAAACCGTCACGGCCTCGCGCGCGTCGGGGCCGTTCACGACGGCGTTCGATCTCACGCTGAGCGGCGCGACGGCGGGGCAGGAAATCCGGTACGTCATCGCCGATCCGAGCGCGACCGGCGCGGCGCTCGCGGAGCCGACCGTGACTTCCACGCTCTATTCCGCGCCGGTAAATATCGCGACGAGCAAGCTCATCCGCGCGGCCATTTTCAACACGAGCAACGGACAGAAAAGCCGCACGACGACGCTGCAATATCTGCTGCTCGAAACGGGCGGCGTGAACAACACCTCGCTCTTCACCTCGAACCTCCCGATCTTCGTCTCCGACGATCACGGCGCGGGCCAGCCGGTCGATAGCGGGAACGGGCTTTACACCACGTCGCTCTTTTACGTTCACGATGTCGTCGCGGGAACGGCGTCGCTGAACTCCACGCCCACCGCCTTCTCGCGCGCGGGCATTCATGTGCGCGGCTCGTCCTCCGCCGGTTTCCCGAAAAAAAGCTACGGCCTCGAACTGCGCGACGAAGTGGATGGCGACCGCGACCTCCCACTGCTCGGCCTCGCGAACGACAGCGACTGGGTGCTCAACGGCCCGTGGCTTTACGACGACACGTTCATCCACAATTCCTTCATCTACGAAATCTCGCGCCAGTGCGGACGCTGGGCGCCGCGCACGAAATTCGCGGAGATGTTCGTGAATCAAAACGGCGGGAAGCTCGATTACACGGACTACGCGGGCGTGTATTTGCTCACGGAAAAAATCAAATCGACGAACAACCGCGTGGACATCGCCTCGATCGAGCCGGGGGACAACAGCGGGAACGCCGTGACGGGCGGATACATTTTCAAAATCGACCGCGCCGATCCCGACGAGGTCGCGTGGATCACGACGAACGGCGTTCCAAATACGGAAAGCGGGCAGCGGCTCGTGCTCGTCGAGCCCGATCCGCAGGTCGATACCGCCGCGCAGATCAGCTACATCCAGGGTTACATCCAGAGCTTCGACACGACGGTTTTCAGCGAGAGGCTCGCGGGCTTCACCACGCGCAATTACCGCAACTACATCGACACGACGGCGTGGATCGACCACCACATCCTCAACGCCATCGCCTACAACGTCGATGCGCTGCGGCTCAGCGGTTTCTATTACAAGGATCGCGGCAAGCGGATCAGCGCGGGGCCGATTTGGGATTTCGACCGCGCGCTCGGTTCGGACGACGGTCGCGACGCGACGCCGGCGAGCTGGGTGAACATCGAATACTTTTTCACGCGCGATTGGTGGGGTCCGCTTTTTCAGGATCCCGATTTCGTGCAGGCGTGGGTGGACCGCTGGTTGCAACTCCGCGGCGGTCCGCTCGCGACCGCGAATCTGAACGCGCTCGCCGATGCGCAGGGCGCGCAGATCGGCAACGCCGCCGGGGCGCGCGATGCCGCGAAGTGGCCCGACAACGCGGCGGCGGGCGGCGTGTACTTAAATGAAATCACCGCGATGAAAACGTGGCTCAATACGCGCGCGGCGTGGATCGACGGGCAGATGCCTGCGGCTCCAGCGACGGCCACCGCATCGGGGATCGTGAGCGCGGGGACGAATGTGACGCTCACAGGCAGCGGCGGCACGATCCGTTACACCATTAACGGAACCGATCCGCGTCCCGCTGGCGGTGGGACGCCGGGCGCGGGCACGGCGTACGCGGGGCCGATCACGATCACACAGACGACGGTCCTCACCGCGCGGCGGCAGCTTCCCGCGCTGACCACGATCTTCACCGGACAAGCCGCGATCGGCACGAACTGGAGCGCGCCGCTGACGCGCGTTTATCTCGTGAACGAATTTTTCGCGACGCTTGGCGACATCGCCGTGAGCGAGGTGAATTTCAATCCGCTCGGACCTACGCCCGCCGAGAGCGCGGCGATTTCCGGCGTGACGGCGGACGAATTCGAGTTCGTGGAAATCCGCAACATCGGCGCGCGCAATGTGAACCTCTTCGAGGTGCGTTTCGCCGACACGCGCCCGTTCAAGGAATTGAAGCTCGCGCCGCTCACGCTCGCACCGGGCGCGCGCGCCTTCGTCGTGAAAAATCGCGCCGCATTCGAGGCGCGCTACGGCACGACGCAGAGCGCGAAAATCGCGGGCGAATGGATCGAGGGTTCGCTCGATGACAACGGCGAAGCGATCGAACTCCGCGCGCGCGACAACACGCTGATCCAGACTTTTTCCTACAACGACTCCGGCGCATGGCCGGGCCGCGCGGACGGTCGCGGCTCGTCGATGGAATACATCGGCCTCACCTTCACCGACGCGGATTTTAACAACGGCGCGAACTGGCGCTCGTCGTCCGAATTCCACGGCTCGCCGGGAGTCGCGGGTGCGGGGCCGGATAATTCGGTGACCATCAACGAAGTGCTCAACAACACCGCGCTGCCGTACGTGGATGCGATCGAACTCATCAACAACACCGCCACTCCAATGGATGTCGGCGGCTGGTACGTGAGCAATCGTCGCGCGCCGGAAAGCGGAGACGACTACAGGCAGTTCCGCATTCCAAACGGCACGACCATCGCGGTCGGCGGCTTCCTCGTTTTGAATGAGACGGACTTCAATCCGAACGGCGCGTGGAATCCGACGCCGGGCGTGTCGGGCGCGGGCGAGTTTTCGTTCGATGGAAATCACGACGGCGAAGCGTGGCTGCTGCAGGCCGACGCGGGCGGGAAGCTGCTCAAATTTGTCGATCACGCCGACGTCGGCGCGGCGCGCTTGAACGAATCGTGGGGACGCCGCCCCGACGGCAGCGGCGCGCTTTACCCGATGCTCGCGCGCACTTGCTACGACGAGGCCAGCGCCACGACGCCGAAGGCAAAACTCGGCGCGCTCAACAGCGCCCCGCGCGTCGGCCCGCTCGTCATCAGCGAGTTGCATCATTCGCCTGTCGGCGGAAACACCGATCTCGAATTCATCGAGCTGCGCAATCCGAACGCGAGCGCGCAATCCCTCGCGCTTTGGCGCGTGCGCGGCGATGCGGATTTC